>URQG01000004.1 GCA_900549895.1 uncultured Lachnobacterium sp. | reverse complement strand
GATAAATAAAAAATTATTGACTTCCATGAAGTGTCTGTGTATAATGTTATACGGACACTTTTGGAAAAGTACCTAGAGAGCAGCGGGAACCCGCTGAAATAGGGCTTTTATAGAGAAAGGAGGATTTGCTGTGAAGGTAAGATCATCAGTTAAGCCTATTTGCGAGAAATGCAAAGTCATCAAGAGAAAAGGAAGCATCAGAATTATCTGTGAGAATCCAAAGCATAAGCAGAGACAGGGTTAATTACGAAAGTAAGCTATAACCCTGCTTTTGTGCGTTGTGATATCCTTTTCACAATGGAAATCCGTTTAGGATTTCAATTCATTATGTGCGGCTGCAGCGCAGACAAATTGCGCTGTTCATAATAAACAGAGGCATATCTGGATGTGCATCATTATACCGAGTGCTGCCCATCGAATATGCAAATATGGAACCCTCATCTGTGTGCACACATTTCAGGACGTGCAACCGTAGCTGTATACGGATCCGGGACGGAGAAGGTATATTGTTGCAGATATACATATGACTACTAATAATCAGGAAAATTTTATGGAGGTGTAAACACACATGGCTCGTATTGCAGGTGTAGATTTACCAAGAGAAAAACGTGTAGAAATCGGTTTGACTTACATCTACGGAATCGGTAGAACAAGTTCCAACCGCATCCTTGAAGCAGCTAATGTAGATCCTAACACACGTGTTAGAGATTTAACTGACGACGAGGTTAAGAGAATCAGTGCAGTCATCGATGAGACACAGACTGTAGAAGGTGATTTAAGAAGAGAGATCGCTCTTAATATTAAGAGACTCCAGGAGATCGGATGCTATCGTGGAATCCGTCACAGAAAGGGACTTCCTGTTCGTGGACAGAAGACAAAGACTAACGCTAGAACAAGAAAAGGTCCTAAGAGAACTGTAGCAAACAAGAAGAAATAATTAATTTTGAGAAAGTAGGTTAGTTTAGATATGGCTAAGAACGTTGCAAAGAAAACAACAAAAAAGCGCGTAAAGAAAAACGTTGAACGCGGACAGGCACACATTCAGGCATCTTTTAACAATACAATTGTAACTCTTACAGATACTGAAGGAAACGCTTTATCATGGGCAAGTGCTGGTGGTCTTGGATTTAGAGGTTCAAAGAAATCTACTCCATATGCTGCACAGATGGCAGCAGAAACTGCTACAAAGGCAGCATTAATTCACGGATTAAAGACAGTTGATGTATTCGTAAAAGGTCCGGGATCAGGACGTGAGGCAGCAATTCGTGCCCTTTCCGCTTGCGGTCTTGAAGTTACATCCATCAGAGACGTAACTCCAGTTCCTCATAACGGATGCCGTCCACCAAAGCGCAGAAGAGTTTAATTAGGAGGTATCGATTAAGATGGCAGTTAATAAAGTACCTGTACTGAAAAGATGTAGATCCCTTGGTTTAGAGCCAAGTTATTTAGGATATGATAAGAAGTCCAAGAGAAATCTTCAGAGAGCAAACCGTAAGGTATCTGAGTACGGACTTCAGTTACGTGAGAAGCAGAAAGCTAAGTTCATCTACGGTGTATTAGAAAAGCCTTTCCGTAACTACTATAAGAAAGCAGATAAGATGAGAGGATTAACAGGTCCTAACCTTATGACAATCCTTGAGTCAAGACTTGATAACGTAGTATTCCGTCTTGGTTTCGCAAGAACAAGAAAGGAAGCTAGACAGATCGTAGATCACAAGTTCGTAACCGTTAACGGTAAGGTTGTAAATATTCCTTCTTACTTAGTTAAGGCTGGCGATGTAATCGAGATCAAAGAGAGCAAGAAGAACATTCAGCGTATGAAGGACATCGTTGAGGTTGCCGGTGGAAGAATCGTTCCAGAGTGGTTAGACATTGATGCTGAGAAGCTTCAGGGAACAGTTAAGGAATTACCTTCACGTGAGCAGATCGATGTACCTGTAAACGAGATGTTAATCGTCGAGTTATACTCTAAGTAATTAGCGTGATGTAGTGCAGGCAATGCACTATTGGAGATGCACCCCCCTATGGGGTGCGTCTCGTTAAATGCCGAACAAAACCCGAGAAGGAGGGACTTTGTAGTGTTCGATTTTGAAAAACCAAAAATTGAGATCGCTGAAATTTCAGAAGACAAGACATATGGCAAATTTGTTGTAGAGCCTTTGGAAAGAGGATATGGTACGACACTTGGTAATTCTTTAAGAAGAATTATGCTTTCTTCATTACCGGGAGCGGCTGTTAGTCAGGTTAAGATTGACGGAGTTCTCCATGAGTTTAGCTCAATCCCAGGTGTTAAGGAAGATGTTACTGAAATTATCATGAACATCAAGAACCTCGCTATCCGCAATAACAGTTCTACAAATGAACCGAAAGTTGCTTACATTGAATTCGAAGGTGAAGGCGTTGTTACCGCGGCTGATATTCAGGTAGATTCGGATATCGAGATTATGAATCCTGATTTAGTGATCGCACACTTAAACGGTGGCGCAGATTGCAAGTTATACATGGAACTGACAATCACTAAGGGCAGAGGTTACATTAGTGCAGATAAAAACAAGACAGAGGATACACCAATTGGTGTGATCGCTATTGATTCTATCTACACACCAGTTGATCGTGTAAATGTAACCATCGAGAATACCCGTGTTGGCCAGGTTACTGATTATGATAAGCTTACATTGGATGTATATACCAATGGAACCTTAGAGCCAGACGAGGCTGTCAGCCTTGCTGCTAAGGTATTAAGCGAGCACCTGAATCTTTTCATCGACTTATCCGATGCTGCACAGCAGGCAGAGGTTATGGTCGAGAAAGAGAACGATGCACAGGAGAAGGTTCTTGAGATGAACATCGATGAACTTGAACTTTCTGTTCGTTCTTACAACTGTCTGAAGAGAGCAGGTATCAATACAGTAGCTGAGCTGATCAATCGTACTCCGGAAGACATGATGAAGGTTCGTAACCTTGGTCGTAAGTCTTTAGAGGAAGTATTGGCTAAGCTGAAAGAATTAGGATTACAGTTAAATCAGGGAGAGGAATAATTCGTTCGTGAATTAAGAATCTTCTTTGATGATATAAGAGATGGCAGTTTAGTAAGTCCGAAGGAGCGTGGCTGTCTACTCTTTGTGGCTATTGCAATGTGTGAAATGCATTGTACAACAATTAAGAATGGGTTCGGTAAGTAAGTCCGATGAGCGTGGCCGGATACCCCACAAATGGAGGAAAAAACAATGGCAAAGTATCGTAAGTTAAGCAGAACCTCTAGCCAGAGAAAGGCATTATTAAGAGGTCAGGTAACAGCTCTTATCGCTAACGGTAAGATCGTAACAACAGAAGCTAAGGCTAAGGAAGTTCGCAAGATCGCTGAGGGTCTTATCGCAGCTGCTGTACGTGAGAAAGACAACTTTGATGAAGTGACTGTAACAGCTAAGGTTGCCCGTAAGGACAAGGATGGCAAGAGAGTGAAAGAAGTTGTTGACGGTAAGAAAGTTACTGTATACGATGAAGTACAGAAGACAATCAAGAAGGATCAGCCTTCACGTCTTCATGCAAGAAGAGAGATGCTCAAGGTTCTCTACTCTGTAAAGACTACAGACGGAACTAAGAAGGGCACAAAAGAAGTTGATCTTGTTGCTAAGTTATTCGATGAGATCGCTCCTAAGTACGCAGATCGTAACGGTGGTTACACAAGAATCGTAAAGATTGGTCAGCGTAAGGGTGACGGAGCTCTTGAAGTACTTCTTGAGTTAGTTTAATAGCGGTTTAGACCATGAACCCCATCTGCATTGCAGATGGGGTTTTTGTGATTACTCCTCTGATTTCGAGGTAGGATAAGTCTACCTATGGATTTAAGATTACCAACATGAGAGTGGTAGAACAAAAATCAAATTAGAACTTAGAGAACTGCAAAAAGCAGAAAACAATTGATTGACACAATAAATTCGAATGAAATATTTCTGATAAGACAGAGGTTGAAAATGTATTGTAACAAATGCGGAAATGAAATCAATGAGAATGAGCGGTTTTGCAAATACTGCGGTGCACCGGTTGAAAAGCTGGATGAACAGGTAAATGGTGAGAAATTAGATGAATCGTTACAAAAGCAAACAAAGAAGAAAATAAAGTGGCCTGTTTTAATTCTGGTTTTGATATTAATTATTGCAATTGCTTTGGCGATTGTGCTGGTAATGAACAAAAGGCAAAGTAACGCAACAGGCAATCAAACAGGTGATCAGGATGATTGGAAAGTGGTTGAGGATGAGGAGTCGCAAACTACGGAGAAGGAAACTGCTTCAGAGAATGTAACGGAAAACATTTCGACAGAAGAAGAAACACAGGAAAAGCAGAGAGAAAATATCAGCAATGAACAGGAAAAGGATAAAGCTCCGGAAGTGCGTATGCGGGATGTTGAAGATGTCACAGCAAGCTCATACCTTTCCGAGAAGAATATAAAGCATATGCCGGATCTTATTATGGATGGCGATACGACAACTGCCTGGGTAGAAGGGGTCGACGGCAATGGTGAAGGCGAATCGATCACATTTACTTTTGGAGATTTATATGCAGTAAGTGATATAAAAATATGGAATGGTTATCAGAAGAGCGAAGATTTGTATTATAAGAATGCAAGGCCTGCTGAATTAGAGTTAGAATTTTCGGACGGATCAACAGAGCGGATTTCGTTGCAGGATACTTCGAGTGGATTTCAGGAATTTGCTTTGGAACGTCACGTTACTTCGTATGTGAAAGTAAAAATTATATCGACATATGAGGGAAGTAAATATGAGGATACTGTAATATCCGAAATAGAGTTACAGTAAATCCTAATAGAGAACCGTCGTGGTATTGCCACGGCGGTTTTATTTCGGACCGGGAAGTGACTATTGTGATTTAACAGATGGAAAGGAATATACATTTTACATCGATAGGAGCTCTGTGATAAAATAACATCAATAAGCAAAATACAACAGATGAAAGGGAAAAACGATACGATGAAGAAGAGAAGCCGGCACCTACTACAAAGAAGTGTCCGTATTGCTGCTCTGAAATTGATTTCAAAGCAACGAGATGCCCGCATTGTACTTCTGTTCTAGAAGAAATAGAATGATAAGGAGATTGGGATAGAGATGGATAAGGAAACAAAGCTACGACTGGATAAGCAATTTGATTTTATCCGCGAGATCGACAAGGAAAAGTTTATCGGAAGACAGACCTATCTGACCGGTGCGACGCGCAAAGAAGATGATGCGGAACATGCGTGGCATATGGCAATCATGACACTTCTATTAAGTGAATATGCAAACAAAGAGATTGATGTGCTCCATACGATCAGTATGCTTCTTATTCATGATCTGGTAGAGATTGATGCAGGAGATACGTATGCATACGATGAGGAAGGCAAAAAGACACAGGCCCAGCGTGAACGCAAGGCAGCAGATCGTATCTATGGAATGCTGCCGGAAGAGCAAGGAAAGAAGATGTATGATCTGTGGCTGGAATTTGAGGCGCAGGAGACTCCGGAAGCCAAATTTGCAAGGACGATGGACAATATACAGCCTATGATGCTGAATGCCGCTACAGACGGCAAGGCGTGGGTAGAACACAGTGTACAGCTAAGCCAGATCCTCGGACGAAACGCACATACGGCAGAAGGCTCGGAAACATTGTGGGAATATGCGCGCGAGAACTTCATTCAGCCGCATCTTGACGCCGGACATATACGCGAAGGCAATCAGAACGATTGACGGACTTTTGCTTTCGAAAAAAGAAAAATGACGAGTATGAAATTCATACCCGTCATTTTTATCTCTATAAAATCATGTCAAATTATGCATTCTTCTTTGCATCATTGTACTTCTGTACATAATTCTTGATGCGATCGTATGGATTAAGAAGATCGCTGATAGAAGAATCATGATTCAAAGTATCAATGATATAAGCAATATACTTACTCATATCGCAGCTGATGTAGTATTCTCTGCTTAAGAGTTCCGGAGTCTGGTAGATCAGGTTGGTAGTAACTACACGGTAGATCAGACCTTCCTCATATGCCTTATCGAAAGAAGCAAGTCCGTTTGTAAAGAGACCGAATGTAGAAACTACGAAGATACGGTTGGCTTTACGCTTCTTTAACTCTCTTGCAGTATCGATCATACTCTCACCGGAAGAAATCATATCGTCGATGATGAATACATCCTTGCCTTCCACATTAGATCCTAAGAATTCGTGAGCAACGATCGGGTTACGTCCATCAACAATCTTACTGTAATCGCGCCTCTTATAGAACATACCCATATCAACACCGAGTACGTTTGCAAGGTAGATTGCACGGTTGGTAGCACCTTCATCCGGGCTGATGATCATTAAGTGATCCGAATCAATGGTAAGATCCTTTACATTCTTTAAGATGCCTTTGATGAACTGGTAAGAAGGCATTACATTTTCAAATCCATTAAGCGGGATTGCGTTTACAACACGTGGATCATGTGCATCGAAAGTAATGATGTTGTCAATTCCCATATTGTAGAGTTCCTGTAAAGCCAATGGGCAATCAAGAGACTCGCGGGCGGTTCTTCTGTGCTGACGGCTCTCATACAAGAATGGCAGGATAACCGTGATTCTGCGGGCCTTACCGCCAACTGCAGCAATAACACGCTTTAAGTCTGCAAAATGGTCATCCGGAGACATGTGGTTTGTCTGTCCGCACAGAGAGTATGTCAGGCTGTAATTGGTTACATCAACCATAATATAGAGATCATAGCCACGTACGGACTGGTTGATCACACATTTCGCCTCGCCGGATCCGAATCGAGGGATGTAAGGCTCAATAATGTAGCTGTCTTTGTGGTAGTCTTTGAAAGCAATATCGTTATGATGCTCATGTTCGCGGTGCTCTCTCCAGGTTGCAAGATAGTCGTTTACTTTCTTACCGAGCTCGGTGCAGCTGGCAGTTGGGATAAGTCCAAGAGTACCGGTTGGCATGGTTTCCAGAATTCTTTCATCGTTTGGCATGATTTGTCCTCCATTAAGTGTGTAACAATATTTATATGTAATAACCTGTAAAGAATACAGGGTATTAACGGGGTGGTCGCTGCTGCTTCTGTATACGTATATCCATTTTGGAAAAAAGCTTGATCATCGTATAATCGCCGCAGATTCGTGAAAAAGTTCTCTCTGAATAAATATCTACAATCTGATTAAAATTCAAATTGGTGGAAATAATCGTTGATTTGTGTCGGAGCAGGCGCTCGTTGACACATAGAAAAAGCTGCGAAGTTGTAAACGAATTGGATAGCTCGGTACCTAAATCGTCGATTACAAGTAGATCGCAGTCAAATATGTTCTGATGCGCCGCAATCGCGTCTGCATCTTTTTCAAACACGCCTTTGCTTAATATATCAAATAATTGAAAAGCTGTAAAGTAGATCACCGAATAGCCTTTATCCAATAATTCTTTTGCGATACAGTTCGAGAGGAACGTCTTTCCGACTCCGGTATCGCCGTAGAAAAATAAATTCTTCGGTTTGTTGTCAAAATCATCGATAAACTGATGGCATGATTCCACTGCCTGCCTGGCAGTTGCTAAAGCGGATAATCCGGTAGTGGTGCTGATGTCATCATCGGAATAAAAATCAAAAGAAAAATGTTCAAAATTCTCACGCTCAAGAATCGTCTGGATATTGGACTGAGCGTAGACGGTATTGATGATCGCCTGCTTAAAACAGTGACATTTCTGTCCGTTTATATATCCGGTATCTTTGCAGTCAGGACAACGATAAACCGGATGCAAATACTCCGGCGAGTATCCGTTTTCTTTTAGAAGTCTGTTACGTTCCTCACGCAATGCGTTTAGTTCATCCTTCAAAGAAGCGATTGCGAATGGATCACCATCCAACAGAAGACGTGCCTTACGAACAGAACTGGATGCCACTGCGGCATCGATCTCCTGCAGACGCGGAACACGTGCATAAACGGATTTGCGACGCTCATCGAGAATACGGCGGTCCTCAAGTTGCTGGCGGTCATAGTCCCGCATGATTTCATCGTATTGAGAATTTGATAATGCCATAGTTCCCTCCGGGGATTAGCGAACGGTTGAGGAGAGTAGCGTGCCCTCAAGGTTCTCATAATCATAGTTTCTTGGGTTAAAATTATTAAAACTGTTTCGTTTAACGGTAGCAGAGTTACCTGCCTTGGCAGATGTCTTCTTTGCTTTTGAATAAGATGCGTCAATGCGCTTGACATCATCTAATGTATGTACCTGATTCTTGTGCCAGCTGGTAAGAATCGAGTCGGTATATTCGAAACTTGGCTGATGCGTTGCGGAAATTGTGCGGCTGCACGCTTCCTGGATCAGCGCAAGATCAAAGGCGTACTCTTTGGTCCATTTGCGGATAAAAGCGGTCTCGGAATTGACGAGACTTCGCCCGGTGATGCCTAATGCCTTCATGACACCGTAATATGCCTGTGAATGGATTGCTGCATCTTCTTTGGCCTGCTCAACCGTTGTAATATTGTTGGCGTGCCAGCCGATTGCGACCTTGTCCAGATAGCGCATGCTCGAATGCCCTTTGCTGATACAATATTCCAATAGGTATACGATCAGGTCATTGGAGAAATGAAGTTCTTCACGCCAGTAGAGTACCGTGTTGACATCGGACTCACTCAACGGATGGCGGATATAGGTCTCCACAATGAAGAATAACTCGGAAATCGATTCATCCTTGCGAAAAGCGGTAATTTCATCGAGTGTATATTTACGTTTCGCCGGAGTTTCAACCGCATCGCTGACCGGATCATTGAGTGCAGATGATGCTTCCAGTATTGCCTTCACTTTATCGGCTTTGATGGCGGCATTCTCATTGACAGAAGGAATTGCATCACCACTGATCTGTGTCTGTGAAGCTACAGAAACGGTTGCTTCGTTGGTAATCTGTCCCTGTGTGGCAACAAAATCCTGAGGGTCGGTTTCTTTACATAAAGGAAGCATATGAATTCCGCAGATCTGTCCTTCCGGATTTTCATCCAGCCGCAGAATCCCGGTCTTCTGCCAATAGCGCAGAGCACGAATGATGTCCATCTCGGTATTATTAAATTTGTCTGCAATTGCAGAAATTGTAAAATTGTATGCATGAGACTGCACACTGCGTAATAAATATAAATATACCTTAACAAATTCACCGTTCGCCTGTGGCATAAAGTCATCGATGAAGCGATTTGAAATTAGGGTATCTGTAGTTGGACAATCATTGTGTAACTGAATCTGAACCATTCGTTTTCTCTCCTTTAGTGCATTTGTGATTATAGCACAATCATTTTACAAATGGAAGAAGAAAAAAGTCCGCAAAACCGCGAAAATCAAGGGTTTGCATGTGCTTAAGAAAACGTGGATAATGTGGATAATTTTGTCGAAATCACAGGATAACACACAAATTTATTCTACAAACGCCATAAAATAAGCAACTGAGCCGGAAACAACATCGAATAAGTTAGCAACAAAAAATCCACATAGCAAAATTGAAAAATCAACAAAACTATGTGGATAATGTGGATAATTTATTTGCCGAGAATCGCTTCGCCGATTTCTACGACATTTCCGGCACCCATAGTTATCAACAGGTCGCCGTGCATACATTTTTTTAATAAAAATTTCTCGATCTCCTCAAAGGAAGGAAAATAGTAAGCCTCGGTTCCTTTGGCTTTCAGGCGTTCTAAGATATCTTTGGAGCTGACACCGAATGTGTTCTGCTCACGTGCTGCAAAGATATCTGCGAGTACAACGACATCAGCCATAGACAAAACATCGGCAAAATCATTGAGGAATGCTTTGGTTCTGGAGTAGGTGTGTGGCTGGAATACAAGTACAAGCCGCTCGTGTGGATAGTTCTCTGCTGCTGTCAGGGTCGCACGGATTTCTGTCGGATGGTGTGCGTAATCATCGATTACTGTTACTCCGTCCACGCATCCTTTGTATTGGAAACGACGATTGGCTCCGCCAAAAGAGTCAAGCCCCTTTACGATCGCATCGATGTCAAGTCCCATTGTGACAGCGAGCGCGATTGCAGCGAGCGCGTTACTTGCATTATGACGGCCCGGAACGGAGAGTTTGATTTCTGCGAGCTTTTTACCGTTATGCATTGCGTTAAATTGAGGACACGCTTTCTCATCATAGGTCAGATCTTTCGCATAAAAGTCGAAGGATGGGTCAAATCCGTATGTAATGATCTGTTGAGGAAGTCCGTTGGTAAGTTCCTGATAATCGTGAACCTCTCCGTTAATAATGGTTGCACCATCGGCAAGTGTGTTGCTTGCAAACTTACGGAAGGAGTGGCGGATGTCATCGAGATCTTTGAAGAAATCGAGGTGTTCCGCTTCTACATTTAAGATAATGCTGTACTTCGGACGGAAATTTAAGAAACTGTTTGTGTATTCGCAAGCTTCGGAAACAAATACTTCGGAGTCTCCGACACGAAGATTTCCGCCGATGGAAGGCAGGATACCGCCGACGCTGATGGTCGGATCTGCATGTGCTGCGAGCAGAATTTCGGAAATCATGGATGTGGTAGTTGTCTTACCGTGGGTTCCGGCAACAGCGATCGACTGATCGTAATTATCCATGATCTGTCCCAGTAATTCGGCACGGGAGAGCATCGGAAGGTTCTGTGCAACGGCTTCTGCATATTCCGGATTATCCTTGTGGATTGCGGCTGTATAGACAACAACATTGATACCCGGAATAATGTTGGATGCTTTCTGTCCATAAAAGATGGTTGCACCTTTGGAAGCAAGGGCGCGGGTAAGATCGGATTCTTTGGAATCGGATCCGGAAATCTGAAATCCTTCCTCAAGCAGTATTTCCGCGAGTCCACTCATACTGATACCGCCGATTCCGATAAAGTGTACATGGATCGGCTCATTAAAGTTTAATTTATACATAAAGATTACCTACCTATTTATAAAGATTTATTTCACTATTATACCACTCCCTAAGCATTGGCGCACCTGGAAACGTATTGTGCAAAATGCCAAAAAACAAACGATATATTGCGACGATTTGTGAAAAGTGTTGTATATAAGAAGCCTATATGCTATAATAGATAAATCAGAAAGCGGACAAAAGGAATCTGCTGATGAAAGAATGGAACTATAAAAATAAGAACAGACGAGGAGTGATTACGTGATTAAAAAAGAAATGATAGCTATGCTTTTAGCTGGCGGTCAGGGCAGCAGACTTGGAGTTCTGACAGCAGATGTTGCAAAGCCGGCAGTCGCCTTCGGAGGAAAGTATCGAATCATCGATTTTCCATTGAGCAACTGCATTAATTCCGGAATTGATACCGTGGGTGTATTGACCCAGTATCAGCCGCTGCGATTAAACACACATATCGGAATCGGCATTCCGTGGGATCTTGATCGTAACAACGGCGGAGTAACGGTGCTTCCACCATACGAGAGAAGTGACAACAGTGAGTGGTATTCCGGTACCGCGAACGCAATCTACCAGAATTTGCGTTACATGGAGAGTTATAATCCGGAATATGTTCTGATTCTTTCGGGAGACCATATTTATAAGATGGATTACGAAGTCATGTTAGACTTTCATAAAGCGAATAATGCGGATGTGACGATCGCAACGATGCCGGTACCTCTGGAGGAGGCAAGCCGCTTCGGTATTGTGATTGCGGATGAAGATAAGAAGATTCTGGACTTCCAGGAGAAACCGAAGGAGCCGAAGAATAATCTTGCATCTATGGGAATTTACATTTTCTCATGGAAGGTATTAAAAGAAGCGCTGATCGAGATGCAGGATCAGCCGGGCTGTGATTTTGGTAAGCATATTATTCCGTATTGCTTTGAAAAGAATATGCGCCTTTTCGCATACGAATTCAACGGATACTGGAAGGATGTCGGAACGCTCGGATCCTATTGGGAAGCCAATATGGAACTGATCGATCTCATTCCGGAGTTCAATCTTTATGAGGAATACTGGAAGATCTATACAAAGTGTGACACGATCGAGCCACAGTATATCGCTCCGGGGGCACACGTTGAACGATGCATTATCGGCGAGGCATCGGAAATCCATGGAGAGGTTATCAATTCGGTCATCGGACCGAACGTATATATCGGAGAGGGATCGGTCATTAAAGATTCCATTATTATGAAAGATACCTGCATCGGCAAGAATGTTACGATGACCAAGTCGATCGTAGCGGAGAATTGCCGGATCGAGGATGGTGTAACACTTGGCGTTGGAGAATCGGCACCGAATAAATTGAATGCAAGCATTTATTCGTTCGATCTTGTGACAGTCGGAGATGATTCGGTGATTCCGGAGAATGTGACCGTTGGCAAGAATACGGCTATTTCCGGTGTGACAGACAAGGAAGATTATCCAAACGGACAGTTGGCAAGTGGCGAAGTAATCATTAAGGCAGGTGACAGAAAATGAAAGCAGTAGGAATTATTTTAGCCGGAGGCAACAACAACCGCATGGGCGAATTGTCCAGAAAGCGTGCAATCCCTGCGATGCCGGTAGGCGGAAGTTTTCGATGCATTGATTTTGCATTAAGTAATATGAGCAACTCTCATGTTCAGACAGTGGCTGTACTGACACAGTATAATGCCCGTTCGTTAAACGAACACTTAAGTTCTTCCAAGTGGTGGGATTTCGGACGTAAGCAGGGAGGCATGTTCCTGTTTACACCGACCGTTACAGCAGAGAACAGTGACTGGTATCGTGGTACAGCAGATGCAATGTACCAGAATATCGATTTTCTGAAGAGACGCCATGAGCCGTATGTAATCATTTCAAGTGGTGACTGCGTATACAAGATGGATTACAACAAGGTACTTGATTACCATATCGCCAAGAAGGCGGATATTACGGTTGTGTGCAAAGATATGCCGGCGGATGCCAACATTAATCGTTTTGGTGTTGTACGCATGAACGAGGATTCCAGAATCGTGGAATTCGAGGAAAAACCGATTATCGCACAATCAAACACGATTTCTACGGGAGTATATGTAATCCGGAGAAGACAGCTGATCGAGATACTCGAGAAATCCGCTGAGGAGAATCGCTTTGACTTTGTTGCCGATGTACTGATCCGTTATAAGAACATTAAGCGGATCTACGGATATAAGATGAAGGAATATTGGAGCAATATTGCCAGTGTGGATGATTATTATCGCACCAATATGGATTTCTTAAAGCAGGATGTCAGAAATTATTTCTTCCGTCAGGAGCCAAAGATCTACTCTAAGGTCGATGATCTGCCGCCGGCTAAATACAATATCGGTTCCGAAATTAAAAACAGTTTGATCTCCAGCGGATGTATCATCAACAGCCGTGTTGAAAATTCGGTATTATTTAAGAAAGTATTCATTGGAAAGAATTGTGTGATCAAGAATTCTATTATTCTCAATGATGCTTATATCGGTGACAATACGCATATTGAAAACTGTATTGTGGAGAGCCGTGGAACATTGAAGGCAAATACATACTATTGTGGGGAAAACGGAGTTCTCATTGTGTCTGAAAACAATGAAAGATATATGCTTTAATGTGAGCGTTGCTCCGTTGGAAGAAGGGGGTACATATGCAAATTACAGATATCCGGATACGAAAGGTTGACAAGGATGGTAAAATGAAAGCCGTGGTATCCATCACCATTGATGATGCATTCGTGGTACATGATATCAAGATCATAGAGGGCGAGAAAGGCTTGTTTATTGCAATGCCGAGCCGCAAAGCGAGCGACGGGGAATACCGTGACATCGCACACCCGATCAATTCGGGAACCAGAGAGAAGATACAGAAGATGATCTTAGATAAGTACGACGAAGTCTTACATGAGACGGCAGAGTAAAGAATCGGGGCTGTGGAGCAATCCATAGCCCCTTTTGAGCGAAAAGAAAGAGTAGGAGAGTTACTATGTTTTTAATTGTCGGTCTGGGGAATCCGGATAAAAAGTACGAGAAAACAAGACACAATATTGGCTTTGACACCGTGGATGCGCTTGCGGATCAGTATCATATTTCATTGAATGATCACAAGCATAAAGCGATGTGCGGATCCGGTGTGATCGAGGGGGCAAAGGTGCTTCTTGCGAAGCCGTTGACCTATATGAACTTAAGCGGAGACAGTGTAGCGGAGATCATTAATTTCTATAAACTTGATCCGGAAAATGAGATGATCGTGATCTTTGACGATATCTCACTTGCACCCGGAAATATCCGTGTGCGTAAAAAAGGCAGTGCAGGTGGGCATAATGGTATCAAAAGCATTATTGCAAGATGCGGAACGCAGAACTTTATGCGTATCAAGGTCGGTGTGGGTGAGAAACCGGAAGGCTGGGATCTGGCGGATCATGTGCTTGGCCGGTTCTCAAATGAGGATCGTGCGCTGGTTGAAGATGCGATAGAGGATGCATGCAGTGCAGCAGTCATGATGATGCAGGGCGATGTGGACGGTGCGATGAATCGTTTTAACGCCAAAAAGCAGGACAGATAGTAACGACATTATATTTATAAAGCAGGAGAAATAAAGTGAGAGCATTTACAGAACCCTTACAGGAACTGAGCGGATTCGAGGAAATGACGCAGGAGGCCCAAAAGCCGGGGCTGATTACGATTACCGGGTGTATCGATGCGCAGAAATCACATATGATCTATGGAATTGGCAATGGCAGAAAAAATAAAGTCATTGTCACTTTTCATGAGCAGAAGGCAAAAGAATTATATGACGATTATCGGTTTTTCGATCCGAATGCGGTATATTATCCGGCCAAGGATGTTCTGTTTTATCAGTCGGATATTCGCGGTAATCTGCTGACGGCAGAGCGCATCCGTGCGCTTCGTGCGATTCATGAACAGCAGGAGGTTACGGTGATTACGACATTTGATGCGCTCATGAATACTATGGCACCGCCACAGACCCTCTGGGACAGTATCCAGCGCATCGAGCCGGGGGATACCGTTGTTCTTGACGAACTTGTGAAGTGCCTTGTTCGGATGGGATATGAAAAGGAATACCAGGTTGATACCATGGGACAGTTTGCGCTTCGTGGTGGAATTTTAGATGTATTTCCATTGACGGAGGACAATCCGGTCCGCATCGAGATGTGGGGTGACGAGGTCGATACGATCCGTTCGTTTGATGTGGAAAGCCAGAAATCGATTGAAAATCTGGATGAACTGGTTATCTATCCGGCGTGCGAACTGGTGCTTGATGATGAGCAGAAACAGGTCGGCATTGAACATTTTTTAAAGGAGGCAAAATCATTTTCTGCCAAATTAAAAAAGGAGATGAAGACCGAAGAGGCACACCGGGCATTGTCTATGGCACAGGAACTTGCGGAAGAGTGGGGAGAATTATCGGTAACTGCCGGAATGGACGCTTTTTTATCATACTTCTGTAACGAGCGTGTGGGGCTTTTGGATTATCTTGATCCTTCCGACAGCTATCTGTTTTTTGATGAACTGAGTCGTTGTGTGGAACGTGGCAGGCAGACAGAGGTCGAGTTCGCGGAGAGCATGAAGCAGAGGCTGGAAAAAGGCTATATTCTGCTGGGGCAGATGAAGGAACTCTTTGGACTGAAAGAAGTGATGGGCAGGCTCGAACGATATTCGTGTATTGCGGTGGCCGCACTTGATGTCAAAACAAACGGACTGAAGTCCAACGGGCAGTATGGTATCCACGTTAAGAGTGTAAATGCGTACAACAACAGTTTTGAACTGCTGATCAAAGATCTGCAGCATTATAAAAAGAACAGTTACCGCATCATTTTGTTGTCCGGTTCGAAGACGCGTGCAGCGCGGCTTGCCGAGGATATTATGAATGAGGGGCTGAACTGCTTTTATACGGATGACTATGATCACGAGCTTTTGCCGGGACAGATTATGGTCTGCTACGGTAAGGTGCATAAGGGCTATGAATATCCGATTCTGCAGTTCGCAGTCATCACGGAGACGGACATCTTTGGCGCGGAGCGCAAGAAGAAAAAGCGCCACCGCACGTATGAAGGAGAAAAGATTCAAAGTTTTACCGCGCTCAACATCGGAGATTATGTGGTTCATGAGAATCACGGACTCGGAGTCTATAGAGGAATCGAGAAGATCGAGGTTGACCACAAAGTCAAAGACTATATTAAAATCGAATACGCGGGAGGCTCTAATCTCTACATTCTTGCAACGCAGCTGGAACTGATCCAGAAATACGCGGGCAAGGATGCACGAAAGCCGAAACTGAACAAGCTCGGCGGACAGGAATGGGGAAGAACCAAGACAAAAGTCCGTGGAGCGGTCAGGGAGATTGCACAGGATCTTGTAAAACTATATGCGGCGAGAGAGGAGCAGAACGGGTACGTTTATGGACCGGATACCGTTTGGCAGAGAGAATTTGAAGAATTGTTCCCATTTGAAGAAACAGAGGATCAGGTACTTGCAATCGAGGCGACCAAGAAAGATATGGAGAGCCACAAGATCATGGATCGCCTGATCTGTGGTGACGTTGGATACGGCAAGACGGAGATTGCAATCCGTGCGGCGTTTAAGGCGGTACAGGAGAACAAGCAGGTTGCCTATCTTGCTCCGACCACCATTCTTGCACAGCAGATCTATAATACATTTTCGCAGAGAATGAAGGATTTCCCGGTACGGGTTGATCTGTTATGCCGTTTTCGTACGGCTGCTGAGCAGAAGAAATCGATTGAGGATCTGCGCAAGGGACAGGTGGACATTATTGTGGGAACCCATCGTATCCTCTCAAAAGATGTGCAGTTTAAAGATCTCGGCCTTCTGATCGTGGATGAGGAGCAGCGTTTTGGCGTGGCGCACAAGGAGAAGATCAAACAGCTGAAGACGAACGTGGATGTGCTGACCTTGACTGCAACTCCGATTCCGAGAACGCTTCATATGAGCTTGATCGGGATACGGGATATGAGCGTACTCGAAGAACCACCGATGGATCGTGTGCCGATCCAGACTTATGTAATGGAGTACAATGAGGAACTCGTCCGGGAGGCAATCTCACGAGAACTGGCACGGCAGGGACAGGTCTACTATGTATACAATAAGGTTAAGGATATTGATGAAGTAACGACAAAGATCCAGGCACTTGTTCCGGAAGCAAACGTGGCTTTTGCACACGGACAGATGCCTGAAAAACAGCTCGAGGATATCATGTATCGCTTTATCAACGGCGAGATTGATGTACTTGTTTCAACAACGATCATTGAAACGGGACTTGATATCTCAAACGTAAATACAATGATCATTCATGATGCAGACAATATGGGGCTTTCGCAACTTTACCAGCTCCGTGGCCGTGTCGGACGATCAAACCGTACCGCATATGCATTCCTGATGTATCGCAGAAATAAGATGCTCAAGGAAGTAGCGGAGAAACGTCTTGCTGCAATCAAGGAATATTCAGATCTCGGAAGCGGATTCAAGATCGCAATGCGTGATCTGGAGATTCGTGGTGCGGGAAATCTGCTTGGTGCTGAGCAGAGCGGTCATATGGAAGCTGTTGGTTATGATCTGTATTGTAAGATGCTTCATGAGGCGGTCAAAGAGGCGAAAGGTGATGCACCGGAGGCGGACTTTGATACCTCGGTCGACATCCGGACGGATGCTTTTATTCCGGCAGCATACATTGCAAACGAGGCACAGAAACTTGATATTTACAAGCGTATTGCAGGGATTGAGACGGATGAGGAAGCGGAGGAAATGCTGGAAGAGTTGATCGACCGTTTCGGAGAACCTCCGAAATCGGTACAGAATCTGATCGTGATCGCGCGGCTTAAGGCTTTTGCACACAAGATATATATTAAGGAAATCGTGCAAAAAGACGAATTTCTAAAACTTACCATGTATGAGAAGGCGGCCATTGATCCGTCAAAGATTCCGGAACTGATCGCGGCGTGTGCGCCGGCCCTCAAATTTACCGCAGACGCGCAAAATCCGTATTTCACGTATGCTCTTAAGGTAAATTCGAGAGAAGCGGTGAAGGATATTTTAGACGTGTTGAAACAGCTGCTGGAAAGTATGAAGTCGTTCCTGTGCGCGGAAAATGCATAAAAACTCTTGATAGTTGAAAAAAAAAGCACTATAATATATGAGCAAATGCTCTAAGGTAGAGTTTACTTAGGAGGAATTATGAAGGCAAAGAAGGTAATGGCACTTATTTTGGCAGGTGCCCTTTGCACATCCGCACTTACCGGATGTGGTATAAATAAGAACGCGACGGCAGCAACTATGAAGAAGCAGACAGTGACCATGGGAGTTGCTAATTTCCTGTGTCGTTTTGAACAGGCTTCTATGGAGGACCTGTACAAGATGTATCTTGGAAGTGCTTCGGGATCCACAGATAACATCTGGGATAAGGATCTGTCCGGCAACGGAACAACACTGGAAGACAGTACGAAGCAGCAGGCACTCGAAGAGCTGCATGAGATGTACACTCTGCAGCAGCATATGAGTGATTACAATGTTAAGATTACGGATGATGACAAGGCTGCAATCCAAGAAGCCGCCGACAAGTTTATGGAGGCAAACTCTCAGGAAGCGTTAAATGAGATGGGAGCAACGCAGGATATTGTCGAAGAAGTCCTGACTTTATATACGGTAAAAGCAAAAATGAAGACCGCGATCGAAGCGGATGTGGATACCAATGTATCGGATGAAGAGGCCAACATGCGTGCTTATAGTATGGTGACACTTGACATCAGCGAGGGTAGTGATGACGCGGCAAAGAATAAAGAGATCGCAAAGAAGATGGAAGCAGCACTGAAAGAAGATGGTGCTACATTAGACAAAGTTGCTGAGGACAATGGTCAGAAGGTAACAACCGGCACATATGATGCCGATAATGATACACTTGATGAAGAGGTTAAGAAGGCATTGGATGGTCTGAAGGAGGGTGAGACTTCCGGATTGATCGAGACAGACAGTAATGCATACTTTGTGCGTATCGACAGCGATACCGATAAGGATGCAACGGAGAAGAACCGTACCTCTATCATCAACCAGCGCAAGGACGATCTGTATCAGAAAGTTTTGAGCGGCTGGCAGGAAGGTGATGGCTGGAAGGTAGACGAGAGTGCTATCAAGAAAATTGAATTTAAGAACTCCCTTACGCATCAGGATCCGAATGCATCTACAGAGAATACTGAGAGTACACCAAGTACTGAGACCGTAGAGAGCACACAATAATGTTGAAAGATAATATTGTTTTAATTGGAATGCCGGGGGTGGGTAAGAGCACCGTCGGCGTTATCCTTGCCAAAGTGCTTGGATATCAATTTATTGATGCGGACCTTGTGATTCAGGAACAGGAAGGAAGACTTCTGTGCGAGATTATTGAGCAGGAAGGTACGCAGGGATTTATTGAAGTTGAGAACCGTGTGAATGCGTCGATCGAGGCAAAGCACGCGATTATTGCGACCGGTGGCAGTGTTGTGTATGGCCGGGAAGCAATGGAACATCTCGGCAGTATCGGAACGGTGATCTATTTACAGGTGCCGTATCCGGCGCTGGCAAAGAGGCTGGCGGACATCAAAGGAAGAGGCGTTGTCCTAAAGGACGGTCAGACACTCTGTGATCTGTACGAGGAGCGCACTCCGCTCTATGAAAAATATGCAGACATTTGTATTTGTGAGACGGGGCTTGGCGTAGAACAGACAGTCGATCAGGTGATAGAGAAATTGAATTTGATGAATAACAAACATGAAACTAACGAATAGTATAATTAGTAGGGGCATTTCATTTTTGAGGTGAGATATGGAACAGTACGTGATCAAAGGCGGTAATCCGCTGAATGGTGAGGTTGAGATTGGTGGTGCAAAGAATGCGGCACTTGCAATTCTTGCAGCCTCCATTATGACCGATGAGACCGTTACAATAGAGAATTTACCAAATGTCAGAGATATCAATGTTCTGCTGCAGGCAATCGCAGAAATCGGAGCCAGAGTGGAACGCATTAATGCGCATAAAGTCAAAATCAACGGATCGTTTATCCGTGATGTCAATGTGGATAACGCTTTTATCCGCAGAATCCGTGCATCGTATTATTTGATTGGTGCTTTGCTTGGAAAGTATAAGAAAGCACAGGTGGCACTTCCGGGCGGATGCGACATCGGAAGTCGTCCGATCGATCTGCATATGAAAGGATTCCGTGCCATGGGAGCGACAGTAGATATCGCACATGGACTTGTTGTAGCAGAGGCTGAGAAATTAAGCGGAACACATATTTATCTGGATAAAGTGTCCGTAGGAGCTACAATCAATATTATGATGGCTGCTGCTATGGCGGAAGGCAAAACGGTCATTGAGAATGCGGCGAAAGAACCGCATGTTGTGGATGTGGCAAACTTCCTCAACAGTATGGGAGCCAATATTCGTGGAGCGGGAACCGATGTCATTCGTATCGTCGGCGTTGAGAAGCTTCATAAGACCGAGTATTCCATTATTCCGGACCAGATTGAAGCAGGAACATTTATGTTTGCGGTTGCAGCAACCGGAGGGGATGTACTTGTCAAGAATGTGATCCCGAAGCATCTTGAAGCTACGACTGCCAAGCTTGTTGAGGCCGGATGTAAGGTGAAAGAGTTCGATGATGCGGTCCGTATTATTTCGAACGGAAAGCTTCACCACACACAGGTAACCACACTTCCGTATCCTGGATTCCCGACGGATATGCAGCCACAGATGGCAGTACTTCTTGGCATTGCAGAAGGAACAAGCACCGTGACAGAGAGTATCTTTGAGAATCGTTTTAAGTATGTTGACGAACTCACCCGCATGGGTGCGAACATTAAGGTTGAGAGCAATATCGCGATCATCAACGGCGTGCATCAATATACCGGGGCGCATGTGAATGCGCCGGACCTTAGAGCAGGAGCTGCTCTTGTAATCGCAGGACTTGTTGCAGACGGAATTACCGTTATTGATGATATCTATTACATCGAGCGTGGCTATGAGGAGTTTGAGCGTAAACTCAGAGGAATCGGAGCACAGATCGAGAAGGTCAGCGATGAGAAAGAATTGCAAAAGTTTATCTTGAAAGTTTCATAGATGACAGGAAAAAGTCAGGGATGTCGGTACGACATCCCTTGTTTTATAAAAAAATGCCGTATATTGAAATATGCGGCATCTTTTGAATTGCTATAATACAGCTTTAATATATAAATCTTTGCTTGCGGTTGACAGATCAATGCATGTGTTGTCATCAAGCTGGACGATCGGGCGGGACAGATCATTCTGGTTAAGCATGATAATGTTACAGCCCCTTCCGTCGCTTAAAATAACACGGTTACTCTGGTATGCTACGGCAATCTGTTTCAAAAAAGTCAAAATATAGCGGGTATAGTATTTTTGATACCCTTCCTTTTCAAAGCTGCTGATTACCTGGAACGGACAAAGCGGAGCACGGTAAGATCGCGCGGCAGTCATTGCATCATAGACATCGGCAATTGCAACGATCATGGCAAAGTTTTCAATGAAGTCTTCGTTGAGCCCTGTCGGATATCCGCTTCCGTCACATCGTTCATGATGCATAAGAGCTGTTTTCTTAATTCGGGGATCCATATCAGGCTGATTTTTCAAAATTTCATATCCGTATTTGGGATGCTGACGTATCAATGCAAATTCTTCATCGGATAAAAAGCCCGGTTTGTTGAGAATTTCTTCCGGAATCTTGAGCTTGCCGATATCATGAAGTAATCCTGCGATTGTCAGAACATCCAGATCATGCGGCTGTAATTTCAACCATCGTCCGATCATTCGTGAGATCAGAGAAACATTCAGACAATGTGCATACACCGAGTCGGTAATCGTTCGCATATTGTAAAGCATATCGAATAACTCGATGATGGTATTTCGGGAACGGAACAATTCCGATACGCTTGTAAGCAGATCGCCTGTGTCGATCGGTTCGTTGTGATCTGCAGCTGCGGTAAATGCGTCTTTCATCTTTTGAATACAGGCAAAATATGCAAATTGAAAATCACGGAATTCTGGAGAGGCAGCAACTTTTTGTGAATGAGTTTTACTCTCTTCCGCATGCGTCTTTGGCTGTCTCGGCTGCTCGACCGGCTTGTGCGTTTCCGGCTCCTGTGCAGTTTTTGTAACAGGTTTGGATTCTTCTCCGTAGACGGAAACCTTTTCGACTCTATATAATTTCATTCGGTTAATGAGCTGTCTTGTGACAAGAGTATTGGCCGGTGCCAAAATCTGTCCGATCGGGGTTTTGACCGGCGCGGCAGTCATCATTCCAATTTCTAATTCCCTTGGTTCTAAAGTACGCATGACGAAACCTCCCAAATATGCACTACTACACAATTAGAAGTATAAATAATATGGTGGAAAATGTCAATAAAATAGGACTGGACATATACAATATTTTGGCGTATTGTAGCGGATAGAGATTTCAAATTTAATATTGTAGCTTTTCTCTTATTCAGAGTGATGGAGATACATAGGATCTGTGAAGTCACGGCAACCCCGTTTTATATAACAGGAAGGTGCCAACCTGAGCGAGTAATCGAACAATAAGAGGATTTGATGATCTTAAATTCATTCGGTCCGCTTACGAGCGGATTTTTTTTTGCAATTTTTTTCAAACGAAAGGAGAAATCGATGGAAAAATTATTATTCACATCAGAGTCCGTAACGGAAGGACATCCTGATAAAATGTGTGATGCGATCTCTGATGCAATCCTTGATGCCTGCATGGAGCAGGATCCGATGAGCCGTGTAGCGTGTGAAGCAGCAAGCTGTACAGGATTCGTACTTGTAACAGGTGAGATTACAACAAAGGCTCAGCTTGATATCCCTTCAATCGTCAGAAAGACGGTCAATGAGATCGGATATAATGATGCAAAGACAGGATTTGATGGGAATACATGTGCAGTCATGGTAGCTTTAGACCAGCAGTCAAGCGACATTGCTATGGGTGTTGATAAAGCTCTTGAGGCCAAGGAAGGTGCGTTGACAGATGATCTTGATACCGGTGCCGGAGATCAGGGTATGATGTTTGGTTATGCAACGAACGAGACACCGGAGTTAATGCCTTATCCAATCTCTCTTGCACACAAGCTTGCTTTACAGCTTACAAAGGTTCGTAAGGACGGAACTTTAGCTTACCTTCGTCCGGACGGAAAGACACAGGTTTCCGTAGAGTATGATGAGACTGGCAAGCCAAAGAGACTTGAGGCTGTTGTATTATCTACCCAGCATGATGACGATGTAACGCAGGAGCAGATCCATGAGGATATCAAGAAGTACGTATTTGATCCGATCCTTCCGCAGGATATGGTCGATGAGCATACCAAGTTCTTTATCAACCCAACTGGCCGTTTCGTTATCGGTGGACCACACGGTGACGCAGGTCTGACAGGTCGTAAGATTATCGTAGATACCTATGGCGGATATGCCCGTCACGGCGGCGGAGCTTTCTCCGGCAAGGATTGCACCAAGGTTGACCGTTCCGCAGCATATGCAGCGCGTTATGTTGCCAAGAACATCGTTGCAGCAGGACTTGCAGAAAAATGCGAGATCCAGTTATCTTACGCAATTGGTGTGGCTGAACCTACATCTGTCATGGTTGATACATTCGGAACCGGCAAGATTGCAGATGACAAGCTTGTTGAAATCGTAAGAGAGAACTTCGATCTTCGTCCGGCCGGAATCATCAAGATGCTTGATCTGCGCAGACCAATTTATCGTGGTACAGCAGCTTACGGACATTTCGGACGTACGGATTTGAATCTTCCATGGGAAGCAACAGACAAGGTGGATGTATTAAAGAAGTATCTTTAATTCAGGCAGCTTTCATATATTTATGAAAAGTTTACATATTTTCCAAACAAACAATGTTATAATAAGGCACAGGGATTTACTTCCCTGTGCTTTTTGAATAACTGAGGATGAAGAGGTAAATATGAAGATCAAGACGAAACTGATTATTTCTTTCTGCATTATTATTTTTGTACCGGTATTTCTTGCTGCGATCACAATTATCGGCTTTTGTAATTTTCAGACGCATGTGATCGAGGAAACATACGGAATCAAGAATGCCAATGCATACAGCATCATGAATTCGGTACAGCTTCTTAACAAATATACCGTGGGTGATTTTGAAAAAATTAAGCGTGCGGTGCGTCAGAATTCACAGGAGTTGCTGGATACCGACTTCCTGCAGGATATGAATTCGGATCTGTTGACGAAGTATTCCTATCTGATCGTTCGTGTCGGGAAAAGTTATTATTACAATGGCGGCGCTGACAATGAGTCTATTTTGGATTCGCTGCCGGAGTATGGAAAGACCGGATCGCATTCCGGTGTTGGTATCTATATTGACAGCGAAGAGGACGTGCTGGTCAAGCAGGTGGATTTTGAAAATTCAGCGGGGAAAAAGACGAGCGTGTTTATTATTACATCCATGGATGAGAGTGTGCCGGAAGTCCGGCAGCTTGTCCTTGGGGGTTTGATTGCAGTTATTTTGATCCTGCTTATGACGGCAGTTATGATGATCATCTGGATCTATCAGAGTATGATCACTCCGATCAAGAAGCTTCGGGTTGCAGCGGAGAATATCAAGGAAGGCAATCTGGATTTTGAGATGGATGTCCGAGGAGACGACGAAATCGGTGAATTGTGCGTGACATTCGAGGAGATGCGCCAACGCCTGAAAGATAACGCGGAGGAAAAACTCAACAGTGAGCGCGAGAATAAGGCTTTGATCAGTAATATTGCGCACGATCTCAAGACGCCGATTACCGCGGTCAAGGGATATTCCGAGGGAATTATGGATGGTGTTGCCAATACACCGGAAAAAGTTGATAAATATGTGCGAACCATATACAATAAAGCTAATGAGATGGATATGCTCATCAATGAACTGACGCTTTATTCCAAGATTGATACGAACCGCATACCGTACAATTTTGCGAAGCTGAATGTGTATGAGTATTTCAAGGACTGTGTGGAAGAAATCGGATTGGACCTTGAAGCCAAAGGCATCGGATTGTCATACTTTAATTATGCGACGACGGACACCCTTATTATTGCGGATCCGGAGCAGTTGCGCCGCGTTGTTAATAATATTATTGGTAATTCGGTTAAATACATGAACAAGACGGATAAGTATATCAATATCCGAATCAAGGATGTCGGTGATTTTATTCAGGTGGAGATCGAGGACAATGGCCGGGGCATTGCCCAAAAGGATCTGCCGTATATTTTCGATCGCTTTTATCGCGCAGATGCCTCACGTAATTCCGCAACCGGCGGAAGCGGTATCGGATTGTCGATCGTTAAGAAGATCATAGAGGATCACGGTGGTAAGATTTGGGCTACCAGCAAGGAAAACTGCGGAACAACCATGTATTTTGTGATCCGCAAATATCAGGAGGTAACAGTAAATGAGTAGAATTTTAATCGTGGAAGATGAGGTCGCGATTGCGGACCTCGAGAAAGATTATCTGGAACTGAGCGGGTTTGAAGTTGAGATTGAGAATGACGGAAAAAGCGGGCTGGAAAGGGCTCTGAATGAAGACTTTGATCTGTTCATTCTGGATCTGATGCTTCCCGAGGTGGATGGATTTGAAATCTGCCGCCAGATTCGCGAGAAGAAAAACACTCCGATTCTGATGGTATCGGCGAAGAAAGATGACATTGATAAGATCCGGGGGCTGGGGCTTGGTGCAGATGATTATGTGACAAAGCCGTTTTCCCCAAGTGAACTGGTTGCACGAGTAAAGGCTCATCTTGCGCGTTATGAGCGCCTGATCGGAAGTAATGTGCCGGAGAACGATATTGTTGAAATCCGTGGCATTCGCATCGACAAGACCGCGCGACGTGTGTGGGTTAACGGGGAGGAAAAGCAATTTACAACGAAGGAGTTTGATCTCCTTACATTTCTTGCGGAGCATCCGAACCATGTATTTACGAAGGAAGAACTGTTCCGTGAAATCTGGGATATGGAATCCATCGGAGATATTGCAACCGTTACGGTGCATATCAAGAAGATTCGAGAAAAAATCGAATTAAATACGACCAAACCTCAATATATCGAGACAATATGGGGAGTAGGGTACAGATTCAAACTATAGGGATAATCAGTTATGAAAATTTCGGAAATTGAGAAGGGAAGCGATCTCGTAGTCAAAGTCTTTCCAAAGGTAATGAAAGACGGCGTGGAGGTTCGAAGTATGCGTTCATTGGATTTTTCGGTGAATGTACAAAAAGTTTATGCGACTGCGATCGCTGTAGATGAAATTAAGACAGCTGCGGCACCAAGCGATAACACAGGGACAAAAAAAGAAAAAGGGATGGCGACGGTTAGTTTTCAATCCCAAAACGTATTTATTGATCTGTATTTGTTTGAAGATGATACGCCGCCGATCGTGTGGGAGAATGTTACGATCAAACATGCAAGAGGGGACAATGGACCCTGCCATGTCATTATGCCCAGCAAAGACGGGGTGAAAATGAATCGCCGCCATGCGTATCGACTGGATGTGCATGCTCCGGCCAATATTACGGTCGGAAGAGAGCGCATACAGGTACAGGGAATGGTACGGGATGTGTCCTCCAATGGATTTGCTATCGTTACAACGAAGGAAGATATCAGGGGCGGAGAGGAAGTCCGTGCAGAGATGTTTGATAAGGAGACGGCAATCATGCTTGTCGGGGCCTGCGTGCGCAAGAGAGCCATGTCGGACGGACAGTTTCTGTATGGATGTAAAATGAAGTTTGATAATCCGCAGCTTCGTAAATTTATCAATGAGAAGCAGCGCCAGCGGATGAAGACGGAGTAAAAGAAAAATCTCGATCGGGAAGAGTACCGGGGAGGATGAAAGACGCAGGATGAGATTGCGTCATAAAAGAGAGTAGAGATACATCAGGAGGCAATTATGGAGAAACAGAACGTATATTTTACAACGTTTAAGACAACAGGAAGTGAGAATCTTCTGCAGAAGCTGCACCGGCTGATGAAGAAAGCCGGTTTTGAAACGATTGACATGAAAGATAAATATGCAGCCATCAAGATTCATTTTGGAGAGTATGGAAATCTCGCTTTTTTACGTCCGAACTATGCCAAAGTCGTTGCGGATTACTGTAAGGAACTGGGCGCAAAGCCATTCCTGACGGATTGTAATACACTTTATGTCGGAAGTCGTAAGAATGCGCTGGATCACCTGGATACCGCATATGTGAACGGATTTTCGCCGCTGCAGACAGGATGCCACGTGCTGATCGCGGACGGACTCAAGGGAACGGATGAGACGATCGTTCCGATCAACGGAGAGTATGTCAAGGAAGCCAAGATCGGACATGCGATCATGGATGCGGATGTATTTATTTCACTGACTCATTTCAAGGGACATGAGACAGCAGGATTCGGTGGCACAATCAAGAATATCGGTATGGGATGCGGATCCCGTGCCGGAAAGATGGAGCAGCATTGTGACGGTAAGCCAAGTGTTAATGAGGCGCAGTGTGTGGGATGCGGTTCCTGTCAGAAAATCTGTGCACATGGAGCGCCGATCATGGAGAACCACAAGGTACATATCGATCATGACAAGTGTGTCGGTTGCGGACGTTGCCTGGCTGTCTGCCCGAAGGATGCGATCGCTGCGGACTATAATGATTCGGTGGCGATGCTCAATTACAAGATGGCAGAGTATGCGTATGCGGTATGTAAGGATCGCCCTTGCTTCCATGTTTCGCTGATCTGTGATGTCTCGCCGAATTGTGACTGCCACCCTGAAAACGATATCCCGATCATCCCGAATGTCGGAATGCTGGCATCGTTTGATCCGGTCGCTTTGGATCAGGCGTGTGCGGATTTGTGCAACCGGATGACTCCGGTCAAGGAGAGTGTGCTTGGTCATAATCTGGAGAAATGTGACCATGACCATCATGAGGAACATGCGGATCATTTCCATATGACGCATCCGGATACCGAGTGGAAGACATGCATTGAGCATGCGGTCAAGATCGGGCTTGGAACGAACGAATACGAATTGATTACGATCTAGGAGAATGTAATCTCTATGACAGAACAGGAATGGAAGGTACGCTACAACGATTTCAGCAGACCGCTTAGGTCGCATGCAGGAAAGGAATTACCGCTGAATCATAAGTTTACATGGAATGGAGATACGTGGGTGGTGTTGTCTGCCTATCTCTGCGGCAAGGGACTTGTGCTTGATGTGGGGAAATGCGTGGAACCGGATGTGATGCGCGTGTTTGTCGATAAGTGGAAGGATTATGAGGATCGCGATGATCTGCCGCAGACACTTGAAAATCAGATCCTCGAGGAGAATCCGGTGAATGTGGATCTGTTTCCGGAACTGAGTATTAACGGAAAGCAGCTGAAGTGGTCAGGCAGCAGCGGAATGACCTATCTTCCGGCATCCGTTATGAGCGGAGTGTCTGCCGGAAGTGTTCCCGTGCCGGCTACCGATTGTCCGGAATATGAATCGGAACCGGAATCCTGTGGAGATGAGGAATCGTATGCGTGGACCAGACATTACAATCTAGATGCCTCGAAAGTGTGGTCGTTTCATAGGATCAACTTTGCGTGGGCAACGATGCGCAAGCCGAAGATTTCTTCGATGCAGCTTCGATTAAAAACAGGACCACATCAGGTATGCGGCGAAACGTTCGGACCACTGAAACCGGGCGAGAGTGTGAAAATCGTAAATCCTAAGACCCAGGAACAATATAAGCTTACGGTATTGGGATTAGATCCGATCGAGCTACCGAAATTTCCGGTTACGATGCGTAAAATGGAATATCCGAGATGCTGTATGCAGATGAGCTATAGGATAGAGCCGGAGATCACACAGGAAAATTTATATTTCAATGATTGTGCGCAAGGGGATCAACCGGTTATGAAAGATGATAAGGTAGTTGCAAGTGTCAGTGTGATCGGTCATGCAGATGGTCCGACTTCCATCTTTCTTGCAGGAAAGCTGGAAGAGAAAATGGAAGGACGTATCGCTTGTTCTGCGCTGCATTTTGAGCCTGTGGAGGATGTCGTATGGCAGCCGGTTTTCCGCGTGGATGAGGATGACTGCGTTACCATCAATCTGCGACTGTCGGGGTGCTGAGGACGATAGCCTTGGATGTAAGTAGTAGATCGATGAATGTTTAGCTTGGCTTAAAGGAGAAAACAATGGAACAGGAGACGACTGTACATAAGCGTCGCCCGCGTTACAAGGGCAAATACCCGAAGCGTTTTGAAGAAAAATATAAGGAATTGCAGCCGGAAAAATACAAAGACACGATCGAGCATGTGATCAGCAAGGGAAACACCCCGGCAGGTATGCATCTGTCTCTTATACACATCTGACGCTGCCGACGATCTTACGCG
>URQG01000003.1 GCA_900549895.1 uncultured Lachnobacterium sp. | reverse complement strand
CCGGATACGTCGGTGCTTCCATCATCTCGGTCTCAAGATCCGCGATATGGTAGCCTCTCCGCTCCAATGCCTCTGCACCTTTGCCGCCGACTGCGTAGATATCCAAGTCTTCTTTGTTGAAATCTCCGCCTGTGATCAGCTTTACGATGTTGGAATTGTATCCACCCGCAAGTCCCCGGTTCGAGGTAATGACAACCACGGCTTTCTTCTTAGAATCGCCGGCGGTCAGATACGGGTGATTGATATTGCCGCTTCGTGCGAGCATGGAACTCACCGTCTTATACATATAGTTGAAATACGGATCGGTCTGCTCGGCACGGTTCTTGGCTTTCTGTAACTTAACGGTAGAAACAAGCTTCATGGCTTTGGTGATCTGCTGCGTACTCTGTATGCTGCTTTTTCTTCGCTTTATGTCTCTCATTGAGGCCATGTCTTATCACCTACTTTCTGCCATTAGCGGAAGGATGCCTTGCACTCTTCAATCGCTTTGATCAGCTTCTTTTCTGTCTCATCATCCATCACATGTGTTGCTGCGATCGATCCCGGAATCTCCGGATATTTTGTATCGATGAACTCAAACAATTCATTCTGGAAACGCAGAATGTCTGCAACCGGAATATCCATCAGATATTTGTTGATTGCTGCATAGATGATGATAACCTGCTTCTCAACCGGCATCGGCTGATACTGCGGCTGCTTTAAGATCTCTTTTAAGCGCTCGCCCTGTGCCAGCTTCTCGGTGGTGTCGGCATCCAGCTCGGAACCAAACTGTGAGAATGCTGCCAGCTCACGGTACTGAGCAAGCTCGGTACGGATCGGGGCTGCAATCTTTTTCATTGCCTTGATCTGTGCGGAACCGCCTACACGGGATACGGACAGACCGGCATTGATGGCCGGACGGAAACCTGCGTTAAACATTTCGGTCTCCAGATAGATCTGACCATCGGTAATGGAGATGACGTTGGTCGGAATGTATGCAGATACATCGCCCGCCTGTGTCTCAATAATCGGAAGCGCTGTCAGAGAACCGCCGCCAAGCTTGTCGGAAAGTCTTGCCGCACGCTCAAGAAGTCTTGAGTGTAAGTAGAAGACATCACCCGGATAAGCCTCACGTCCCGGTGCACGCTTCAGAAGAAGTGACAGGGTACGGTATGCTGCTGCATGCTTACTTAAATCATCATAGACAACAAGGACATCCTGTCCGTTCTCCATCCATTCCTCACCGATCGCACAACCAGAATAAGGAGCGATGTACTGCAGAGGCGCAAGCTCACTTGCGGTAGCTGCAACAACGGTGGTGTATGCCATTGCGCCATACTCTTCCAATGTTTTTACAATATTTGCAACGGTGGAAGCTTTCTGTCCGATAGCGACATAAATACACTTCACGCCCGTGCCTTTCTGATTAATGATCGTATCGATCGCGATCGCGGTCTTACCGGTCTGACGATCTCCGATGATCAACTCTCGCTGTCCACGTCCGATCGGAACCATGGAATCGATTGCCTTGATACCGGTCTGTAATGGAGTATCAACGGATTTTCTGGAGATAACGCCCGAAGCAACTCGCTCGATGCGACGGAACTTGTCCGTCTCGATCGGTCCTTTGCCGTCGATCGGCTGGCCCAATGCGTTAACAACTCGTCCCAGCATGGCATCTCCTACCGGAACCTCAACCACTCGTCCGGTCGTCTTAACAGTGTCACCCTCACTGATGTTCTTCTGGGAGCCGAGAAGTACGGCACCTACGTTATCTTCTTCGAGGTTCATCACCATTCCGTAAACCTCTCCAGGGAACTCTAAGAGCTCTCCCTGCATTGCGTTCTCCAGACCATGGATACGCGCAATACCATCCGCAACCTGGATTACGGTTCCCACATCTGCTACTTCGAGCTGGGAAGCGTATCGTTTAATCTGCTCCTTGATCACAGAGCTGATTTCTTCTGGTTTCAAATTCATGGAGCGCACTCACCTACTTTCAACTGTATTTTGGATAATTCGCGTGTCAGGTCGTACAGTTTGGTCTTGATACTGCTATCTACGACACGATCCTTGATTCGAATTACCATTCCGCCGATCAATCCGGCGTCTACATCATAATGCATCTCAAATTCTACATATTTGGTTGTCTCCAGCAATCGCTTCTCTACTGCGGCTTTCTGCTCGTCCGTAAGTTCGACTGCGGAGGTGACATATGCAGTTCCGATATTCTTATACTCTTTTACCCGATCGATGAAATACGTGAATACGTTCATCATTTCTTTGTAATGATCCTTCTCCACGATCATACGCATCAGACCAACCAGTTCATCGGATACCTGACCCTTAAATATGTCTTCTATCAGTTTGACTTTCTCTTCTTTGTCAATCTTGGGATGGTTCATGAGTCTGGACAGATCCGGGTTCTCATTCAGCGCCTGTACGGTCGCCGTAACATCATCCAGCATATCGTCCAGATGATTCTCCTCCAAAGCCAGCTCAAACAATGCATCCCCGTATGTCTTGGATACTAGCTTTGCCATGTCGATTCACCCATCTCTTTCAATGTCTCATCTACCAGTGTGCTCTGGATGTTGGTATCGATGGAAGCGGCAACTACCTTCTGTGCCATCATAGCAGCAACCGTGATCATTTCCTGCTTCATATCATCCATAGCATGCTTTTTCTCAAGCTCAGCTTCCTCCTGCGCTCTCTTTACGATGCGCGAGGCCTCTTCTTTTGCTTCGTCAATCATCTTGGCCTGGTTCTTCATTGCCTTCTGTCTTGCTTCGGCAAGAATTCCCTCTGCCTCCTTGTCAACTTCTTTGAGTTTTGCCTCGTATTCAGCCTTTAAAGCTGCGGCACTCTCTTTGTCTTCCTTCGCACTGTCAATGTCGTTTGAGATCCGCTCCTGTCTGTCCTTCAGCATCTTACGTGCCGGGTTAAAAAGCAGATATGACATGGCAAGCACAAGGAAAAATACGGCGATTGCCAATAAAGCTGTATCGAAGAGCAACTGTGCGTCAAGATTGAATAAAAATGTCTGTTCAGCTAACAATCTCTTTTACTCTCCTTTCCTTCTTTGCTTCATCAGACACATTTTCCATGTGTCTGTAAGGAGCACATCGCATGAAAGATTCGCTTCGCGAATGCGATGTACGTAGGAGACACATCTTCTATGTGTCTCATTAGCCAAGTGGATGAACGAAAAGTAAGAGCAGCGCTACAACAAGACCGTACAAACCGGTTGTCTCGGCAACGGCCTGTCCGAGAAGCATGGTAGACATGATCTGTCCTCTTGCTCCAGGGTTACGTCCAACTGCTGCTGCGCCGTGTCCGGCTGCAATACCCTGTCCAATACCAGGTCCGATACCGGCGATAACTGCCAAACCTGCACCGATTGCAGAACATGCTCTGATTAAATCCTGTCCTGAAATATTCATAATGTAAATCCTCCTTAACATTTAAGATCTTTTTCGTTAACAGCACAACCATTCTGTACTGTAAGGAGCACATCGCATAAAAAATTTGCTTCGCGAATGCGATGTACGATGCGGTACATCTTTGATGTATCGCCTTTGGGGACGTACTTCGCAGAAGTACGTTTTAAGGAGCACATCGCATAAAAAAATTTGCTACGCAAATAGCGATGTGCGTAGGACATGCATCGAAGATGCACGTCATCCATCACATGCCTGTGATACATAAGTCATGGTCAACATACAGAATACATATGTCTGAATTGCTCCGGAGAACAAGTCAAAGTACACATGCAGCGCTGCCGGCCATACGACAGCGATTCCTCCGAGAAGACCATATACCAGCGCCATAATTACCGTTCCTGAGAGCACGTTTGCAAACAAACGCAGCGACAGGGAAATCGGAATTGCGATCTCGCTGATAACGTTGATTGGCGCCCAGATCGGAAGCCACGGTGGTAAAGGCGAACATACACCTTCCCAAATTTGTTTTGCGCTTTGATGCTTAACTTTGCAGACCCGAATCATAAAGAATGTGATCAGCGCTAACGCAAATGTTGTGCCGTAGTCGGCTGTTGGAGGACGAAGTCCCACAAGTCCGGAAATATTGCTCATCAGTATGAAGATAAAGATCGTACTGATATAATTCACAAACTTCGGTGCCCACTTGCCCATGGTGCTTGCCACCATGCCATCCAGCATTTCCACGATCAGCTCTATGACATTCTGGAATGCATCCGGCTTATCCGTTGCATGCTTCATCTTGCGGTTCGCAACGATCGCAAAGATCAGCATGAGTGCCATAACGATCAGAATACATGCGTGGCTGGTCGTAATCCAGACTTTCTGTCCGAATACTTCCACCTGAAAGATTCCATGAATCATAAAATCAATATCGGCTGACAATAAAATTCCTTGATTCACATAGTCACCTCCTTATTTAATTTACTATTTGTAACTACTTCGTGCCCTCATAGTCACTTAATATTCCGGCTGAAGATGCATCACTTCTTCCACTCCGCTTATGCCGCACTTTTTCGATCAGTCCCTGAAGGTAAGCACTCACCTTAAGTCCCAGGACACCGACAAAAGCCATAAACAGATTTCCGAAATTAAAATAGCCCAATATAAAAAACAGAACTACCACAACAACATAACGCAAAATGGATTTTGCGATAATTCTGCGATTGGCATGTTCACTGTCGCCCATTGCCACTGCATCAAAGATCACCATCGCCAGATTGATAGCGAGCCCCACAGCGATCGCGACACCGTACCATAGTCCGATCGAATACTTCATCTTGTCTTCGACAAACCACACACCTGCCAGTTCAAGGACGAGTCCGTATAACAGGATCGTCACCACAAGTCCCGGCAAAGCTTCATTCATCCTTCTTAACATGTTTATCATCCTTGCTGTCTTTGTCGATCAGCTTCCTCGCCATCTTATAAATATTGTTAAACCCTGCCAGCGCACCGACAAAAAAGAATGGTATCATCATCCACGAAATCCCGGTTTTGTTTCCGATCCAGATGCCCACCATACAACATAAAAAAATGGGGACTACCATATTGATTCCGAACTGAAACACCAATACCAGTGCGTTCATGACCTGTCTGTTATCTTTTTTCATTGCGCTCCTTTTGTATTTTCGCAGTGCATCTATCGATGACCGATTGCCTACGCCCATTATAACATTTTTAGGAAGTTTGTCCATAAAATTACGTTAATTCATTAACAAATTTGTCACTTATGGGAAAAAATACCACACGACAGACTCAATTTCATTATCCATCGTGTGGTATCATTTTATACATCATCTATTCCGTTCTTTAAAGTTCAAGCTGCACATCACGTTGCGTGTGCTCGTAGCGGCGCACGGTCAGTCCCGCTGCCTTCATCATTTTCTTTGACGCCATCACGGATGGTGTATCCGCATACTTGTCGCTGTCGTAGACAACCTCGCGGATGCCCGACTGAATGATCGCCTTGGCACATTCGTTACACGGAAAAAGCGTTACATAAATGCTTGCGCCCTCAAGACTTCCGCCGCGGTAATTCAAGATGGCGTTCAACTCACTGTGTGTCGTGTAGAAGTATTTGTTATCCTCCCCCTCACGCACCCACGGAAATTCATCATCCGAGCATCCGGTCGGAAATCCGTTGTAACCCATCGAAAGGATCTTGTGCTCGGAGCTTACGATACAGGCTCCCACCTGGGTATTCGGGTCCTTCGAGCGCATTGCTGAAAGCATTGCAATGCCCATGAAATATTCGTCCCAACTGATATAATCCTGTCTCTTTGTGCTCATCGTCTGTCACCTCTTTTGCCGAAAACCTGAAGCATTATTTTGTACCGAAAATACGATCTCCTGCATCTCCGAGTCCCGGAACGATGTACTTCTTCTCGTTCAGTCTCTCATCGAGTGCACCGATAAAGAGATCAACATCCGGATGCGCTTCCTGCAGACGCTTAACGCCTTCCGGAGCTGCGATAATGCACATAAAACGGATATTCTTAACGCCTTTTTCCTTGAGCATCTGAAGTGCTGCCACTGCAGATCCGCCGGTTGCCAGCATAGGATCAACTACGAATACCTCACGGTTTGCACAGTCAGCAGGAAGCTTGCAGTAATACTCAATCGGTTCAGCGGTCTCAGGATCACGGTATAAGCCGATGTGTCCAACCTTGGCTGCAGGAATCATCTCAAGCATTCCCTCTACCATTCCAAGTCCTGCACGCAGAATCGGAACCACAGCAAGTTTCTTTCCTTTTAATTCTTTCACGGTTGTCTTGCAGATTGGAGTCTCGATCTCAACGTCGGTAAGTTCAAGATCTCTTGTCGCCTCGTAGCACTCAAGCATCGCTACCTCACTTACCAATGTACGGAACTCCTTAGAACCTGTGTCGGTTCTTCTCATAATACCAATCTTGTGCTGAATCAGCGGGTGATCCATAACTACTACTTTTGCCATAATTATTCTCCTTCGTCCTCGTTTATTTTTTTAACAAGTTTCTTAATTGATTTGCGTAATGTTTCATAACATAATCCGTATGCCGGCAGCGCACCTCCGTATGGATCAAGTATTTCCAATTCATCGCCCACATACTCGGTCAGTACGTGGATATTCTCAGGGATTGCATTCTCATATTGTTCCAAAATGCGTTCTCTCTGCACAGCCTCCATGGTTACAACCATCGCATCCTCCGTCAGATCTTCTTCTGTGAGCTGCTGCGATACAAAGCCCTCCATATTGATTCCGTTGCTGATCAGCACCGCCTCTGCCTTTTGGTTCATCGGCTCCGGAAACTGTACGACCAACCCCCGGGATAAAATCTCTAGCGGATGCTTTAACGCAAAGTCCCCAAAGATTCCCGCAGCCATTGCCTCGCGGCAGGTGCCTGTCTGGGCCACGAAAATTATTTTGTTATATTCCATAATCTGCCCTCTCTCTACCTTCTATATAAGAACCCGCTCATTTTATTCCCTCGAAACAGCTTCTTATTTGATGCTTGCAAAAAGCATTTCCTTTTATACGTGGATCACCGTATGACCGGCCGCTTTCAGCAGACGGTTCATGATTGCCTGTCCGATACGCGGCGTCTGAAAGCATTCCGAATAGATTTCCCCCACATCCAGTTCGTCACATTCCCGCAGGATCTTGTACAGATGCTGCGCAATGGCATCCTCGTCCGAACGCCTGCCCATGCTCAGGATGATCTGCGCATCGTAGCGTTCCTTTGTCTCTTCCGTTGCGATCACCGCGACTTTCTTTCCTTCCGCACGCTTGGCGGCGGTCAGCTCATTGATCTTAGCAATGACAGCATCCTGTGCCCCATCCACAATGATCATCTCTGCCTTCGGCGCGTAATGCTTATACTTCATTCCCGGCGCCTTTGGCTTTCTCGTGTCATCCGCTGCAATAATGCCCGGATCGATCACGACTTCTTCCTGTAATACTTCCGACAACATCTCCGGTGTAATATACCCCGGCCGAAGGATCATCGGTTTCTCTTCCGTCAAATCGATGATCGTCGATTCGATTCCGATTCCTACCGGACCCCCATCCAGTATCATCGCAATCTTACCTGACAGATCTTCTGCGACATGCTGCGCCTCCGTCGGACTCGGCCGTCCGGATGTGTTTGCACTCGGTGCCGCGATCAGGCACCCGCTCCGCCGGATCAGTTCCAGCGCTACCGGATGATTCGGCATACGTACCGCTACGGTCTGCATTCCGCCGGTCGTCGCCTCCGGCACGGCATCGCTTTTCCACACGATCATCGTCAGCGGTCCCGGCCAGAAAGCATCCGCCAATTTCTTTGCCTGTTCCGGCACTTCCCTTGCCACGCGCTTCATATCGTCAAATTCTGCGATATGCACGATCAGTGGATTATCGGATGGGCGTCCCTTCGCTGCATAAATTTTTCTTGATGCGTCGGGATCAAGCGCATCGCCTCCCAGTCCATAAACGGTCTCGGTCGGAAATGCCACCAGCTCGCCTTCTGCGATCAGTTTTCCCGCCTGTTCCATCACATCCGCGTCTATATTCCTGGGATCAACTTTTTCAATGATTGTATCCATTCTCTCACACTTTTCATCCCCTTATGTGGGGTTGCTTTGCATCATAAAATTACAATATATTTCTCTTCATTATATGATAGATCAGGCGTCATTGTCAAATGCTAAAGAAGTGCGAGGAATGTCAGAAAAACACGATGAAAAATGTTTGAATCCGGGGGCTCGTCCCCTTATAATAAATGTAGGGCATGACCTTCGAAAATTACATATTGAACACAAAATCCGCGCGTCATTTCTTCTGCGCCATATACTTTTTCTTGCTAGTTATCCAGAATTACGAATTTGTCGCGCTATCCGTTTCCCTTTTTCTATGATTTATGTCCGCCAAAGTTTGGACAATTTCGCTGACGGTTGTTCGCCGAGACAAAGACTGCGTCCGAGTGATTTCGTGTCTGCCTTAATGGACGTTCGAAGGAAACGTGCCGCCGCAGGACACCTGTTTGAAGCACACAGCGTAGCAACTTTTCAATGCACATGAAGCGAGTTTGGACGCGGCGGCTCATAGCGACTTCCTGAGGACGTCCATTTAGGCAGGCTAGAAATCGCGAGCGCATCTTTGTCCGGCGGACACCATCGCGGAATGGTTCAAACGTTGTCGTACACAAAAATAAAGGGAAACGAATACCGCTGACAAATTCAGCAATTCTGTCTAAAACCGCAAGGAAAAGTATATGTGCAGAAAGAAATATGTCGCGAATTTAATATAAAATATTATGTAATTTTCGAAGGTCATGGAAAAATAGTATAAAGGAGGACGATTCGTGGAAAAAGTACGTTACATGATTTCGGATGCCGCCGCAATGGCAGGCGTGGAATCACATGTGTTACGTTACTGGGAAGAAGAACTCGATCTGACGATCCCGCGCAACGAGATGGGTCATCGATACTATACACGAGAAAACATACAGGAGTTTCAGAAGATAAAACAATTGAAGGAGCAGGGATATCAGTTAAAGGCGATCCGATTCATCTTGCATAACGGACCGATGGGCAAGCCGGATGGGATGAATGCGACGATGCCGCCGAAAGCGGAGACTGAAAAGTCTGTCGCAAGCACGGCGAATCCGTTGGCACAACCAACGGATGTTTTTCCAAAAACGAGCAATACCGTCCGTCCCGTAGCGAAGGATCAGACAACGACCAATATACAAGCTGCTACGTCTTCACAGGTTCCGCCCGCCGATCCTCTCTCCGCAGAGGAGCGCATGGCACAGTTCCGCGAGTTGATGAGCGATATTGTCGGTCGCGCGATCGCTCAGAACAACGAGGAGCTGAGTTTAAACATCGGGCAGGAAGTCCGCGAGACAGTACTCAAAGAAATGAACTATCTGTTCCGCGAGCAGGAAGAAGCACAGGAGGAACGCTACAAGAAACTGGATGCCGCGATCCGTGGTAATCTCCGCAAGAAACGTTCGCTTTTTGCAAAGAAGGACAAGCCTGTAAAGCCGACCAAAGACAAGACAGATGTTGTTCCGAATACATAACAGAAAAAGCAGAGGTGATAGCAACGCATGCATATTCACCTCTGCTTTTTGATTTAACAATATTCTTTTATATATTCCGCAAAATATGGCAATGAAAGCGAAATATATCCCTGTCGCGCATTCAGTATTCCGTATTGACGTACTGTCCGCCGAGACAAAGACTGCGTCCGAGTGATTTCGTGTCTGCCTTAATGGACGTTTGAAGGAAACGTGCCGCCGCAGGACACCTGTTTGAAGCACACAGCGTAGCGACTTCCCAATGCACACGAAGCGAGTTTGGCCGTGGCGGCTCATAACGACTTCCTGAGGACGTCCATTTAGGCAGGCTAGAAATTGCGAGCGCATCTTTGTCCGACGGACATCGTTGCGGAATGGTTCAAACGTTGTCGTACACAAAAAGAAAGGGTATACAATTTCACCAGATATGACGCATCCTGCGGACTTTGTAATACAATTCATTATCCATCGCCATAACCTTCTCGATCGGAACCGCCTTAAGTACCGGCATCTTCATCTTGTACTTCGTCCAGAAGAAAGCATAGATGCTAAGCACAATGACGGTGATTCCCGTAACCAGCCAGATCATCAGTCTCTCATGCGGATCGTTTGATATGTAAAGGATCATATAAGTCGTTCCGATAATTCCGATCAGTGGAAAAAGCGGTCCGCACGGTACCTTGAAGCTGCGCGGTGCATGCGGAAGCTTCTTGCGCAGGATCAATACATCCATGTGTGCGAAAATGTATGTGATCATCCAGAATACCGATCCGACAAGGATCAGAAATTCGATCATATTCGAAGAGCCGTCACTGATATAAGCAAAGATAAACATCGATACCGAGATCAGGATGACGCCGAAATACGGAACACCTTTTTTGTTGGTTTTTGCAAAGATCTGCGGCAGCATGTTCATCTTCGCCATGCCCTGTCCGATATATGCCAATCCGTTGACACCGGAGTTCTGCGTACTGATGACAGCAAGTGCGGCAACCAGTGCCATCCAGATTTTACCGGCTTTGCCAAGGAGAAGTTCTCCGTAGAGCATATGCGGTGCGGCCGAGTTTGCAAGATCGTTCCATGGTGTGTAATGGTAGAATCCGAGCACCATGATCGCCTGCATGATCAGAATGATGATGAGTCCGAGCGCCATACCGAGCGGCACGTTTTTCTTGGCATTTTTTACCTGACCGGAGATCGGGATTGCAAATTCTGCACCGATAAAAAGCCAGAATGCTACCGCTGTCATGGAGATGACCTGCGCCGGGCTGGTTGCCATATTGGCGGGCTGCGTAACAACTTGTCCGGTTCCGAGCTTGAAGACACCGATGAGTCCCATAACGACCATGGAGCCTACAAGAAGAAATGCAACGAGATCCTGCAACTTGGCAAACATATCCACGCCATTTAAATTGGCGATCATAACAACAGCCATCATGACCACTGTGTACACGATACTTGGAATCGGCAATGGGATCACCTGCGACATCGCATATGCAAAGATGGATGCCTCAACACCTGACGATAGAATATTGCAGATCAGATATCCGCCGACCATGGAAACAATCGTTGGGAGCGGTCCCATGCAAGCGAGTGTATACTGCGCAAGACCACCGGTAATATTTGGCATGAGTGCATTTAATTCTGACAGAGAACCGATGGTCGTCAGGTTCAAAAGACACGCAACCACCATTGCTCCGATAAATACGATTCCGACTTCACCGGCGCCCTGTCCGAGAGAAACAAGACAGCTGGTTGCGATAACCAGACCGACAGAAGTCGAAACAACACTTTCAAGTCCTAATTTTTTCTCTTCCATAAGCAGCCTCCTAGAGTGCGTCTAAACCTTCATCACCGGTACGAACCTTGATCACATTATCAAGTGAGTATACAAAAATCTTGCCGTCTCCGATGTGACCGGTATATAAGATCTGCTTGACTGCTTCCACAATTTCACGAACCTTACCTGTTTCGACGACAAGGTTGATCTGCTGTTTTGGAAGAAGCACAAACTCTTCGTTTTCTTCGACTGCATATTCTGCAGAACCTTTCTGGATTCCGCAGCCCAATACCTGCATAACGGTCATACCTCTTACGCCGAGGTGACTGAGTTCTTTTTGAAGTTCCGCAAATTTGGTAAAACTTGTAATGATTTCGATTTTGGATAACCCTGTCTCCATAATGTTTCCTCCTTTGTTATGCATTCTCCATATATTTCAGATAATTTTCCGGAGTAAGCCCCGTGAAATTCTTAAATTCCTTTACCATATGAGATTGATCATAGTACCCACTTTCCTGTGCCATATCGTAAAAAGCCATATCTTTGTGAAGTGCCATCTCCTCTAACGTATTCTGAAAACGTACGATTTTTTCAAATGTCTTCGGGCTGATGCCATGCATCTCATGAAAGCTTCTTCGCACATAACACTCTGAATATCCGGTGTCCTGCGAGATTTCTTTGATCGATACATTCCCTTTTGTCTCATAGATCCGGTTTCTGATATAAGCCTCTATGTCTTCTTTGGAGTCAGAAGACGTCTGTGCCCGCTCCGCATCTTTTAGTACCTTGTGAATGATCGCGGCTCGCTCCTTCATGCTTTTTGCCTGCGAAAGCGATTCATCAATCTCTGCGCCGTATGCATCGGACGGAATCTCGATATCAGTGTTGATGATATCCCCGATAGAAATGTCCTTCGGGAGAATACACTGCCCCGGATTGAAACGAATGCCAAAATACATCCGGTTCTTTTCAAACGGCCAGTATTTCATCTTTAAAACCGTTCCTCCGAGAAAGCATCGGACGTCATCTTCTCCGATCGCATACAATAAATCTACGCAACCATCCGGCACGGCATTGATCGGCTGTGCCGCCGGTTCCTCCTCAAACGCATAGTATTCGAAAATATGACTGCCACTGCCCCGCATACTTTCGTATTCTTTCGCATTTTTCTGTACATATGGTTGCTGTAGATTCATAAACATCGCCTCTTATGCCATGTCGGGTTTGTCCCACAGCGGAAGTGTTACGCCGATTCCGTTTGCAAGTGCATTCTTGTATACCTCATGTCCCCATGCAATATCTTCAACCGGCATACCGCCTACGGAAAAGATAATAATCTCGTCATCACTTTCACGACCGACATGCTTTCCTGTAATAATGTCGGAGATGTCGATAATATCTTCGCGTTTTGCCAAACCTTCGTGTACCAGATCGGTGAAAAGAGAACCGACGATACAAACGGTATCGTATGTCGGATATGGATACTCCTCTTCCCATGCCTCATACAGGCTGTAATTGTCGACCACCATCTTGCAGCGCTTGGCAACAAACTCTTTGCTGTCAAATCTTGCAGCGGACGGCATCGAGATCAAAGCGCCTTTTTTCACCCATTCCTCCTTGATCTCCGGGAATGTGGACACATCATTTAGCACGGTTGTGGTAAAACTGATAATATCGCTGTCTCGTATTGCTTCTTCATTGTCCTTGCAGATAATAATGTCTTTCAACTGTGGATATTCCGATTTGGCCCATGCAACAAAGTTTTCCAGGGATTTGGCACCTCTGCCTTTTACCTTGAGCGTATCGAGGTTTGGACATACCGCCATAAATGCCGCCAGAGAAGTCTTTCCCATAACACCCGGTCCAATGATCGATACGACTTTGGAATCTTTTCTTGCCAGATACTTGGCTCCGACACCCGGGATTCCGCCGGTCCGGTAAGAACTGAGCAGGTTTGCACTCATCAATGCAAGTGGCGCTCCGGTGTCCTTGTCATTCAGCATCATCATAAGGATGGAACGCGGAAGGCCTTTTTCCTTATTCTCAATGTTCGAGCCATACCACTTCATGCCGGCGAGCTGGTGCTTACCGCCGAGATATGCCGGCATCGCCATAAATCTTCGGTCAGGACCGTTCTTCGGCATGCCCGGGAATTTCGGATCATCCGGAAACATGATCATACAGCCGTGCGAATTGTGGTTCTCACCGCCCATCATGTAATCGCCCTTGTTTAACGTAACCAGAAGGTCCTCCATACAGTCGACACATTTGCTCATGTCCTTGACACCGGCCTTGATCATATCCGGCTCGGAAAGATAAAGAAAATCAATTTTCGTATCCATAGTTGTCATCCTCCTTTACATATCTGCAAAAGAGAAAAAAGGCGTCAGATATTCTCTATCTGACGCCTTTGTCCTCTTTAAAATAGCACATAATATTATGTATTTCAAGTATAATTCCTTATTATATTAGCCTGCTCTGTCCGTTTTGTATTGTAAAAAACGATAGAAAGCTAATTTTATTTATTCGGCATGAATCGGTTCGGAGCAAGTGCACTCAGATCCACAACGGTTTTTTCTCCATGCACCATCTGAGAGAGCATCAGTCCGACAACCGGAGCAGTTCCGAATCCATGACCGGTAAATCCGCAAGCAACGATCAGTCCTTCCGCATCCGGACAAGGTCCGATGAACGGGACGCCGTCAAATGCGTCATCCAGCCATCCGCACCAGCTTCGCACAACTTTGGCATCCTTCAGACATGGAACATAATCCATAACTGCGCGGCAGCTTGCAGAAAGTGTCATCGAATTGGTATATAATTTCGACGGATCATCCATATCGGTCACTTCCTCATAACCGCACTCGGAACCGAATACAAAGGAGCCATGATGTGCCTGATGTCCATAGAAATCCGCATCTGCGGTACCGAGCATGATGTCAAACATATGCGGCTGCATCTCGGTTACAAACATCTCATCAATCAGGCGGGTCATCGGAAGATCCACACCTACCGTTCTTGCGATTGCGCGGCTTTCGTATCCTGCTGCAAGAATGATCTGTTCTCCTTCAAAGACCGTTCCGTCGGTCAAGATGACCTGACGCACTTTTCCGCGAACCTTCTTCAGCGTGGCGACTTTTGCACCGGTATAATAAGAAACGCCAAGCTCTAAGGAACGTTTATAATAACCCAATGTTGTGGTCAGCGGATTGGCATGTCCGTCGGTCGGGCACCAGCTCGCTCCGATGATTTCTTTGGAAAGATATGGGCAGATCTCCTGCACCTCTTTCGCATCGACCATCTCGACACCAAGGCCTACCTTCTTCGCATTGTCGGCAAGTGTCTGCAGCTTCTTTAAATGTGCCTCCGTCTTGCCGAGTCGTAAGTTACCTTTCTGTGTATATTCCACATCCACACCGAGTTCTTCGGAAAGTGTCGGCCACATATGCTGAATGCCGTACATTGCATATGGAAGTTCTCTGACATCACGTCCGGACTGACGAACACCGCCACCGTTACGACAACTTCCGCCGTGTCCGATACTCTTGGTGGATTCCAGTACGATTACATTTTTTGTTCCGGATTTTGCAAGGTAGTAGGCTGCGGCACATCCGACAACACCGCCGCCGATAATGATTACATCTGCTGTCTTATTCATGTTCACCACCCTGATCCTTTCCTAAAATCTCCATTTCAATCGGTCTCATAGGTGCTCTTGCGGAAGCAGGCTCCACATAATCCGGCGCTTCCTTCAGTTCGGCTACCATAATGGATTTCACCAATCTGCTGCAGGTCTGTCCCTGACAGAGCCCCATTCCGTTTCTTAAATATCTGCGCATCTCTTCGATGGTAAAAATGCCTTCGTGAACCGCCTTACGGATCTCTCCTTTGGTAACTTCCTCGCATCTGCATACCAGTAAGCCATCGTCTGCACCCGGAACAAACGGTCCGATTTCGTCTAATTTCTGTCTGATATCGATCATAAAGCAGCCTCCTTTTCGGCTCTGTAGAAGCGAGCCTTCATAAGCATGTCATTCGGGACTTTAATGGTAAGCAGATTCGTGTGATCAAACGCAGGGCTTGTACGAACCTTGGTCACTTCGCACTCACAGACCTCCTTACCGTTTCTGCCACAGGCAATGCCTTTATCTCCGACTTTCGGAAGCGGCATGAATTCATACGGCATCGTAACTTCTCCGTATCCCGGCTCCACATCCTCCTCTACAAGGAAGATAGCCTGTCCGGAGCAGCTTGCGACACACATTCCGCAACCGATACATTCATGTTCTTTGTCAACCACCGGAAGCGATGTAATATTCTTTCCGATCGTGATGCAGCCCCGCTTGCAGGCATCCTGACACGGGTTACACGGAATATTCTGTGTACACTCCATGACCGGATGGATCTTTCTCTGCTTCGTCACACCCGGGAAACGCTCGATCTCATCATCTCCGACAAAACCATTGGTGAGAAGATTTTCGGAAATAGCGATACCTTCCTCTGTTTTTTCAATTTTCTTTCCACGATTGCACGGAGCAAACATACCCTGACGAAGCGTATCAAGCTGTGCCTCGAGTTCTTTGATTCGTGCTTCTTTTTCTTCCGTTTCTGCAAAGCCGAGGTATTCGGCGATCGTAATACCGCTCATACGTCCCTCGATCATTGCGGAGCTGGCTTCCTCGATACCGGATACATCACCCGCTGCATAGATTCCCGGAACACTGGTCTGTCCTTCCTCATCACAATCCGGAACAAAGCCTCCTTTGGTATCTTTCATCTTGCATCCGGCCTGATCCAGGAGCTGCGACATCGGAGATAATCCGACGGCAAGGCAGATCGTATTGACATCAAAATGCTTTTCCGTACCTGGAATGATCTTCCAGTCCGGTCCGACCTGTCCGATCGTTACACCGGTAACAAATTCGTCTCCTTCTGCTTCCACGATCGTGTGGGACAGATAAAACGGAACGCCACATCTTGCAACCTTAGCGGCATGTACACCGTATCCGCCGATTCTCGGAGCAGCATCACAGAGTGCTACGACTTCACATCCGGCCTGCATCAGCTGAAAGCTGACAACCAGACCAACGTTTCCGGAACCGAGCATCAGGATCCTCTTGCCCGGAAGGATATGATGAAGGTTCATCATTGTCTGGGCGGCTCCTGCACCAATGACACCCGGAAGTGTCCATCCCTTAAAGTTGACCATGTTCTCGGATGCGCCTGTCGCGATCAGAATACTGTCTCCCTTGAAATGTTTGATCTCGCCCTCGATACGAACGGTAACTTCCTTGTCCGGATACAATCCGACAACCGTTGCGTTTAAAACAACTTCAACACCGTATTTCTCGGATTCGGCAAGAAGCTCCTCGCCGATCTTGAATCCTCTGATCTTGGCTTTATGTTCCTTCGAACCAAAAAATTTATGAATCTGTTTAAAAAGCTGACCGCCCGGTCTGGCATTTTCATCAAATACAATTGGCTTTACACCATGTTTTGCAGCTTCGATTGCTGCGGAAAGTCCGGCAGGGCCTGCGCCGACGACGATCATATCATAACGTTTTACTTCCATATCTAAGCCTCCTTACTGCTAACCCCGTACTGCGTCTCAACCTTCATTCCTTCCTTCAGTGGTGTGATGCAGGTTCTGACATTCGGTTTTCCATCAACGATCATAACGCAATCGGTGCATCTTCCGATCGCACAGAAGACACCGCGTGGCTCATGAGTTTTAGCGGTATAACGATGTACCATTACACCATTGACTTTTAATGCGGCCATAATCGGCTCGCCCTCAAGTCCCTCCATCGGAGTTCCGTTATAATAAAAGGTAACTGTTTTCCCTTCCGGACTAGGTCCGAGAATAGGGTGGTTTTCAATTCTTCCCATAATCCAATCCTCCTTAGTCATATCCGTAAATACAACAAAAAGCGCCAACCGTTCCGGTTGACGCCTTTGTCTAACTTGTGTCTGATTATAGATACTTTCATTCATTTTGTATTGTAAAAAACGATACTCATCTTATTTTACTTTGATGGATACAACTTCCGAATATGCTCCGTAGTAATTCGTTCCGTTGTACGTCTTATACGCACGAACTTTGTACTTCATCGTCGATCCTTTCTTGAGTTTCGTATTCTTATAAGAAAATGTTTTGTTGCCTTTGACCGTTGCGATCTTCTCATACTTCTTCGTCTTACTGTTGTACCGATAAATCTGATAACCACCGGCACGCGCCACTTTGCTCCATGTCAGTGTGACCACCGAAGATTTCGTAGCTGCCTTCAGCTTCTTCGTCTGCGCCGGCTTCGTACAGTCCTTATATGCAGAAGAAGAACTTCCCCACAGCGTTCCGGTATCCGTTTTCTTATATGCACGGACTTTAAACTGATACTCTGTTGCGGCAGTAAGTCCGGTTATCTTATAAGACACGGTACTTCCCTTGGAGATCGTTGTTACTTTCTCATAGGACTTGCTGCTCGTATTATATTTGTAAATGCGATATCCGCTGGCACCGGACACCTTTTTCCAGTTCAACGTCAGATAGGTGCTGCTCCTTGTTTCTGTATCCACTTCCGTCACTTTTGCCGGTGGTGTCGTTACCGATATGACAGATGAATAGTTTCCGTAATAATTCGTTCCTCCGATCGTCCAGTAGCATCGCACCTTGTACTGATAAGTCTTGCCACTTGTCACATCTTCATCCGCATATTTGCGACTCCTTGTTGACTTCAGATAAACATACTTATCCTGATCCGCATCGTAACGATACACACGATACCCGGCCACATCATCCGCGGCTTTACTCCAGCTTAACGTAATCGGTCCGGTCGCACTCTCTGCCGTCGCTTTCAATCCGGTCGTCTTGATGCTTGTGTCCTTGTACCAGAAGTTGGTATCCAGATTACCACTGTATCCATCAACTTTCGAAGTCGAAGAATACTGCCAGAAGTCATAGTCATACGGCACATCTTCGTATGCATTCCCTCTCTTGGAATTACTGGTCGTCGTATTATTGTAGCGCGCGATCCAGATGCCGCAATCCTCCAGATCATCGGTATTGATATAAGATTTAATCCAGGAATACGATGCATACACACTCGCCTGATAGCCTTCATTGGTGATCGTATCGGCAAAAGCCTGACATACGGCGGTCTCCTTCGCCTTGGACAGTTTTCCTGCAGTCAAGCGATTATAGCTGCCTTTTTCACGGTCGATCACAATCGGAAGCGTTACATCCCAATCATATTTGTCAATCTGTTTCAGTACGAAATTGGCTTCCTCTTTCGCTTCCTTCTCCGTAAGTGCCTGCGAGAAGATATAAAGGCCGACATTGATATCATTGTCGAGTGCTGCCTGAATATGCGAATTCGCAGATGTATCTTCATAAATGCTTCCGTTTGAGGAATCTCTCGATCCCACACGGACAAATGCGAAATCAATTCCGTCATTATGCGCTTTTTCCCAATCCAATAAGGTTGTCTTCTTATTCTTTGCCTGCCACCAGGATACATCAATTCCGTTCAAAAGCTGATAATCTTCATAATCAGCTCTGTGATAGTAGGTTGCTGATGTGTAGATGCCATCTTCCGCAAAAGAACTTTCCAGAAAATCATCTGTATAAGAGGGACTTGCCGCCCGCGTCGAGGTCGCGGAAAATAATGCGATTGCGCTTTTTAACAAAGAATATCTCGAATCGTCCATCGCTGTATCATAATAAACCATCTCATCTTCGATGCTTTGTCCCATAACACCATCCATCTGTGCCTTAGGCACTGCTGCCTCTGTCGAATGCGGCGCCAGAATACACACCGCTGAGATTGCCAGTCCTGCCACAAATAACTTTATTTTTCCTCTTTTCAAATTTAAGTTTCCTCCATCGTACATATCAAATCAGACTATAAACAACCTTTTCATTGGAATACGGGCAAAAATATAGGGCGCTACCATGCAAGCGCCCTACACTCCCGAGATTTCATTCCCCCACACGATCCGCCGTATAGAGCTACATAGACCTCTACTCACATCCGCAGTATGACTAGCCATCCATGCTCTCTATCCGTTCCTCATCGGACAATGCAAGAATATGATCATCTCATTTGAAATTGTTTTCCCTTTTCCATCTTTTTTCAAGGTTTATGAGTTATGCTTTACCATAAAAAGATTTCTGTTCAACTTGCTATGTTTATCTCTTTTCATGTATGCTATCATCATATAGAGGATTCCTTGAAGAAACCTTGAATCTTTTACAAGAAAAGAAAAATATTTACATAATGGAGAGATCAATGCGAATTTTAGTAGTGGAAGATAACCTTCGTCTGGCAGACACACTTGCGGATGCTCTGCGGGCAGAAAACTATATGGTAGACATTGCAAACGATGGATTACAAGGATACGAGGATGCTGCAAGTGACATCTACGATATACTCATTTTGGACCTGATGCTCCCTAAAATGAATGGATACGAGGTTCTTTCCTCCCTCCGTTCGGACGGAAATCATATTCCGGTTCTGATCCTTTCCGCCCGTTCGGAACTCGATGATAAACTTCAGGGATTCCGTGTCGGCGCTGATGATTATGTCACGAAGCCTTTTGAGATTGAAGAATTGATCATGCGTATTCAGGCTATCACTCGCCGCCGTATCTCTCAGGATATCGATATGCAGTTTCTTCGTGCAGGTGATCTTGCTTTTGACAATAACACCTGTGAGATTTCCAACATAAACACCGGTAAATCCATGAAGATCAGCGGAAAAGAGATGCAGCTGTGCGAATTTCTGTTGATCAATCAGAATCAGGTTCTTGAAAAGGAGCAGATTGCAACCAAGATTTGGGGCTACGACTCCAACGCAGAGTACAATAACGTAGAAGTTTATATTTCGTTTCTACGCCGAAAATTTCAACATTTACAGGTTAACACACGCATCCGTGCCGTCCGTGGCGTCGGATATATTCTGGAGGCAGCCAATGATTAAAAATTTACAAAAGAAAATGAGCTTTCTGTTTATTTTGCTTTTGTCCATCACGTGGATCAGTATTCTCTCCATCTACGCAAACAACATTTACCGCGCAAACCTGCTCAATGTCGAGGATCAGGTACAGGAAGAAATCAAGGATGAGAACTGGAAGAACTTCATTATCTATAAGGGACTTAATTCGGATCTTACGGATATCTCGTATTGCGTCTATTCCCTGTCCTCGGAATCGGATGCAGAGCCGGATATTTTATTTCACACCTTCTCCAATAAATCGGAAAACGAACTATTGAAAGAGGGTAAGCGTGTCATCGCTGCAAATGAGAGCGGACGCATGCGTTTTCTGAAATACACATATTTATATAAATATTTACACAACTCCGGCAAGCGCTATCTTATTCTGATCAGCGGCGCTTCCGCTTTTCGCGCCACACTCCCGACACTCTATGGGTGCGGCGGCCTTCTCCTTGCCGGAATACTTCTCTTCGCCGTTTCCGGACGGGCGCTCTCCCGCTGGCTGACACGCCCGATCGAAGAAATGATCAATTCCGAAAAAAAGTTTATCTCCAATGCCAGCCACGAACTGAAAACTCCGCTTGCCGTCATCCGCGCCAACACGCAGCTTCTTCAAAAAGAAGTTGCGGCAGATAACAAGCATCTCGGATATATCAATCAGGAAACGGAACGTATGATTTCCCTTGTAAACAAGATGCTGACACTCGTGCGCCTTGACACTGTGCAGAATCAGACACCAATGAAACGATTTCAGGTGGATGACGCTTTATACGACATCATTTATCCGATGGAAAGTGTTGCGTATGAGAAGAAAATCCGCATCACGACGGATATTCAGGAAGATATGTATATTGACGGTGTTGAAGATCAGATTCAGGATCTGCTGTCCATCCTTTTGAACAACGCGATCAGTTATACCCCCCAAGCCGGAGAGATCGTGATTCGTTCCTACCTGCAGACGAAGAAGTTTCACCTCTCGGTTGCCAACACCGGCGATCCGATCCCGGAGGAAACACGCGACCGCCTCTTCGAACGCTTTTTCCGCGCGGATGAAGCACGAGAGGACAACGGGCACTACGGATTAGGGCTCTCCATCGCCAGCAGCATCGTAGCACATCACGGCGGACACATCTCGGTCAGCTACGAGGACGGCAAGAATGTATTCTCCGTTGTGTTCAATGCGCAAACTCCGATTCGACACGAGAAAAAATCCGTATAACGAAAATAAAGTGTGCACTCGCCAGAACCGGATTCCCGGAACTGGCGATTTTATGTTTTACTGTTCTTTACTGTTTGCCGTAACTAACTCAAGATCCAGCATGCAATCACGCACACGATCATAACAAGCGGACAAACTACAACTAAAACTTTCGCAACTCTACGCACGCTTTCATTCTGCCTCATTTTAAATAAAATGCCTGTTGTAAAGAAAATACATGTCAACAGTGCACCTACGGCCAGCCCAAACGCAATTTCTTCGATACACATCCACAATGGGTTGATCTGCCCGATTCCAGAACTTTCAAACAATAATGCCAACAACAATGAACCAAATCCGACACAGCTTATGATACAAACTCTTTTCATAAGACTGTCTTTCTCATTCTCCGCATAATCTGCAAGCTTCCGTAATACTTCTTTCTCTTCCTTATTCATATTCTCGCTTTTCCTTTCCCCGTCAATAATTTCCCGGATATCAACATCGTAAAAATCCGCAAGTTCAACCAATAGACTCAGTTCCGGCATGTTGATGCCATTTTCCCATCGTGAAACACTTCTTGCCGATACAAGGAACTGTTCCGCCAACTGTTCCTGCGTCAGACCTTTCTCTTTTCTCAATTCTTTTAATAAAGAACCGATTTTCTTTTGATCCATATTGTGACCTCCCTTCCACTGACAGAATATCGAAATATTTTATATTTGAACATGACACAAAGCGAGAAATGTCGGGTTGTTGCATACCCGACACATCTTGTCGGGTTGTTGATTACTACTTGCTTCATCATAACATAAATACTACATTGATTCTATCTCCGGAACAACATATTGCAAAGCAGTCACAGAATCGGTCATTTACTTACAATTTGAAATATGTTATCGTAATTTTATGTGTTTTATATAAGAAGGAGATTCGATTCTATGGAAAAAAAGCAAAACAACTTTTCAGGACAATTGGGATTTGTCCTAGCCGCAGCCGGTAGTGCTGTGGGCGTGGGAAATCTGTGGCGTTTCCCGTACCTTGCCGCCAAAGACGGAGGCGGACTCTTTTTGATCATCTACTTTGTGCTTGTACTGACATTCGGCTTTGCCCTGCTGACCTCGGATATCGCAATCGGTCGCCGCACCAAGCAGAGCGCGATCGGTGCTTACACGCAGATGCGTCCGAAATGGAAATTCTTAGGAATTCTGACGTTCCTCGTACCGGTTCTCATCATGACCTACTACGCGGTCATCGGCGGATGGATCACTAAGTATGCGGTAACCTACATAACCGGGCAGGCCAAAGCCGCCGCCGGCGATGATTACTTTACCTCATTTATTACCTCATCCACCTCACCGGTCGTTTACGCTTTGATCTTCATGGCCGTAACTGCATTTATCGTATACAAAGGTGTCGAGGAAGGTATCGAGCGCGTCTCCAAATGGATGATGCCGATCCTGCTCGTTCTTGTTGTCATTATCGCGGGTTACTCCCTGACGCTGCAGCACACGGACGCTTCCGGACAGGTTCACACCGGATTGCAGGGATTTCTGTATTACCTCACTCCGAATGTGGAGGGACTTACCATAAAGCGTTTCCTGCAGATTCTGCTGGATGCGATGAGCCAGCTTTTCTTCTCCCTCAGTGTATCGATGGGAATTATGATCACTTACGGTTCCTATGTGAAGCCGGAAGTCAACTTGAATAAAGCAGTCAACCAGATCGAAATCTTCGATACCGGTGTTGCATTCCTCGCCGGTGCAATGATCATCCCTGCCGTATATGTATTTTCCGGAACCGAAGGCATGGGGGCCGGACCGAGTCTGATGTTTGTCTCGTTGCCAAAGGTATTCGCAGCCATGGGCAAAGCCGGCATTTTCGTCGGAATCCTTTTCTTCGTGACCGCGATCTTCGCAACACTGTCATCCTGCATCTCCGTATTGGAATCCATTGTTGCAAACTGCATGGAGATCTTCCACACGGGTCGCAAGAAGACCGTTCTCATTCTGTCAGCGATCTACCTTGGTGCATCCGCTGTCATTGCGTTAGGCTATAGCATTTTTTACATTGAAGTGAAGCTGCCGAACGGTTCGACCGGACAGCTGCTTGATATCATGGATTACATCAGCAACAGCGTTATGATGCCGTTTATCGCATTACTTTCAACGATCCTGATCGGCTGGATTATGACACCGGATTATGTCATCGACGAGATGGAGCGAAGCGGCGAGAAGTTCCGCCGCAAAAAACTTTACTGCATCATGATCCGCTACGTTGCACCGGTCATGATGTTTGTACTGTTTTTACAGTCAACCGGAATCTTATCATAATTTCATACTATTAAAAAACCGGAGTAACTAGGATTTCTCGTTACTCCGGTTTTTATTTTATTCTTTATCTGATCGGTACCGCAACTTCCGTAATATAATCATTGCTATTTGCACCACGGCTCGGCGGTCCCTCTAAATAAATGCTGCGATACTGTCCGGTTGTTTCCACCCGGTTCTCTCTGACATATGCATCTAAAGCCGCAATTGCCGTCCCGATTCCTTCATAGGAACCCCGATAGTAGATACACAATGCCGGCGTTTCAACAAACGCTTTCCTCTCCGCTCCCGTAAATCCATCATGGACCGGAATGCAACACATGAGATCGAGACCGTCACACGCGCTATCCATACGCATTGTGAACATTCGTGCATTCATCGACATCATACCCGTTCTTGCCGCTGCAATATAAGTGTCGCGCAGCTTGTTTGCGGCATCGGCCGTATCTTCACACGGATAGCGGCGGCAAAAACATACCTGCCGCGGAAGGCGCACCTGATGCACCGTCAGATCCCCCTGCTTAGCTGAGCGGACCTGAAGCATCTGGATATTGCGGTCTAAAACGGCACGCAGATTCATCAAACGTTCAAGATGGTGATCCAGATTCCCGGTATCATAATAATATTCCGCTATTTCCGTAAGTGACAGCCCTAGCGCCTGCAAGGATCGGATGGAACGGATCTGTGTCATATTATCCGCCGTATAATACCGATAACCGCTTTGCTCGTCTTTGACTGCGGGCGTCAGCAGCCCCATATGTTCATAAACCAGAAGCGTCTTTCTTGTTACACCTAGAATCTTGGTAATCTCGCCGATTTTAAATAAATTATCATCCTGTTTCTTCATATTCTTTTCCTGTTTCTTTGCCGCTAGCTTGACTCGTCCCTTAGGGTACAACTTATAATTATCTTATCAAAATCCTGTAGATCCTACAAGATAAAATGCATAAGTATCATCATTTCGTATAAGAGGAGGTACGCTATGAAAATTACAAATCAAAGAAAGACAAATCTGCGAAAAAGATTCGTCCTGTTTACGCTGATTGCGGCTATGCTGATCACGCTGGTTCCGGCAGCCAATGTATCTGCGGCATCGGCCGCCTATCTGACGGAAGATCCGAATGCCGATCTCTATCCGTTTCCGTTAGATATGAATTTCTTGTCAAAGTATCTGTACGGCAGTGCGGAAAACACAAAGGGAACCGTGGCTACCTATTATGCAAAGGAAGTTCCGAACGAATGGCTGCCCCGTGAGATGCCGGCAAGCCTTAGGACCAGTTATTGGGGCAAGGCTGTGGTGCACACCACGAAGGCAAAAGTCTATTTCTATCCGGGAACGCCATCGGTCAACTATCATAAAAAGAGAATGGACGAGATCAATCAGACGGCCTATTCCTATCTGGGGGGACATCCCGACGGAAATGCAAATCTCGCCTTTTATTGCGCGGAAACAAGCGAATTCAAGGTCCTTGCATATGATGCGACCTGGGTTGCAATCTGGAGTAATGGTGCAATCGATGTCGGCAGAGGACTTGAAAGCACCTGTGGTGGACTTGGAACGGAGCAGTACGCCAGCTGGAAGCCGGGTGTATATTTTATTCCGCGCAAGGACGTTTATATCACTGATGCAAGAAACCAGCAGCTGGATATTCCGACCGTAACGGCATCGGGAACGGCAACATGCAACATTTATATAAAGACCACTCCGGCGACTGACAACTATGTGACCGCGGGACTGATTGAAACGAATCAGTTGTTTCAGGTAACAAAGTCAACACCAATCAACGGACATTATCAGATTTATTATCGGCAGGGACTTTACTATGTGAATGCCAAATATGTAAATCTTAGGATGTCCAATGAAAACAAGCCGGCGATGCAATATAACGCAGTTGTAACCTGCAGTGATCCTGTCAACATTACCACAGAAGCAAATGCATCTTCCTCCGTGGAAGGAATCGCAAAAAAAGATGCAAAGCTTCAGGTGGTCAAGAAAAACTACGGCAATGGTTATTCGCAGGTGTGGTTCAACTCAAAGAAATGCTACATCCCTACGAAGAATCTGACCGGATTTGAGACTTATCTTACGCTCGCAGCGTTAAAAAAACCGAGCAAAGCCAAGGGAACACTTGTCATTGATTCCCCATGGGCCGCATATGGTGCCAGCGCCTTCACGGAGGCCGGACTAAAGATACTGAAAAAATACCATATGGATCCGGATAATTCGAAAGCACTTAAAAAATGCCTGGACACCAAAAATGTTTATTTTATGCAGGCTGGCGAAAGTGCTCCCGTATACAAAGTAAGTAAAATGACCTATTCGACAGAGGCATTCCCGGATTATAAGGAAACCGGAAAACTATACAAAATTTTATATAACGGAGAAATCTGTTATGTAGCGGATGTGGGAAATGCACCTTTTACCTATTATCCGGGAAATAAGTATTCGAAAAAGGTAAAGGCGGAAACCAAAGTCCTCAGGGTTTATTGTCAGAATGGTGGCAGCAGCGGAAATCTGGAGTGCTATAAGATCAACGGCCAATATTATTATAAATTAGACGATATCGCATACCTGATGTCCAAAACAAATAAATCTTTTCATGTGAAATACGATAAAACCAAAGATGCAATCATCATCAACAGTATGACGGCATATAAGGGAAAAGCCGCATCTCTGAAAAAAGGCAATGGTAAAAAGCATAAAGTAACTGTTCCTGCCACGAGTATCGTATGGGATGGCGAAGTCATGGGAATCCCTTGCTACAAGATTGACGGAAAGTATTATGTGTCACCGGACGATATCGGCGAACTGACCGATTCACGTTTTGAAAGTGACGGTAGCGGCTGGTGTATAGAACCTCTCCTGCCACATAAAATCGATGCCGTAGGCTAAAATAAAAACCGGAATCTAAGATTCCAAAAATGTAAAATTACATCCATAACAACAAAATACCAAACCATTTTGTTCCTAAGAAGTCAAATTCTTTTCTCAAATGGTTCGGTATTTTTGTATCTTTTACAGTTCGATCATCACTGCCTGATATCCACCAAGTGTGATGCGTCCATTATCATCCACATCTACACTCGCACAGTTGTTGAGAATCACATTGCCAGCAGCTTCCGGAAGCATAACCGTCTGCGGCTCATTCTGGAAGTTTGCAAGAACGAGCAGCGTCTGTCCCTCACCCTTGCGGTAGTATGCGATCAGGTTCTTCGTCTCACGCGCATACGGCTCAAAGCGACCGAATGTCAAAGTCTCATGGTAAGCCGGATCTTTGTAGAGCGCGATCATCTGCTTATAAAATGCGTAAACCGAGTTTCTATCATCTTTTTGCTTCGCGAGATTGATCTCCTTGTAATTCGGATTGACGATCATCCAAGGCTCATGTGTGGAGAATCCTGCGTTTTCCTCGTCGCTCCACTGCACCGGAGTTCGCGCATTGTCGCGGCTGTAGACGCGAAGCAGCTTCATGCTTTCTTCCTCGGAATAGCCTGCGTCACGGCACACCTTATACTCATCCTTTGAACTGATGTCATCAATCTGATCGATGCTCTCAAACGGGCAGTTCTCCATTCCAATCTCCTGTCCCTGATAGATGAACGGGATTCCGCGCAGGAAGAAGTATACCGCCGCCAAAGCCTTCTTGCTCGTGTCGTTTAAGTCTCCTTCCGGAATATAGCGGCATACACCACGCGGCTCATCGTGATTCTCGATAATGTTGGAGAGGAAACCGATGTCTGCCACCCGAAGCTGGCTGTCAAAGATTGCATTCTTATACATCTCCGGTGTCACGGTCTCATGCTCATACCATGCGCCGCCTTTTCCGCATATCTCCGGTGCGAAATCAAATTTCGATGAAAAATGTCCGTTCTCTCCGATGAACTCACGAAGCTCGGAGTCCTTCTCGTTAAAGACTTCTCCTACGGTAAATGCATCATATTTATCGAATGTCTCGTGCTTCATCTCCTCTAAGAATTCGCCGATTCCCTCGGCATCCTCAAGCATACGCACGATCGAAACCATTCCGTCATCACGGTCCGGTTCATAGTCGCAGAACGGAAGCTTTTTCTTGATGTTGATGATCGCGTCGATACGGAATCCTGCGATACCGCGCTCAAACCACCAGTTCATCATCTTATAGACTTCCTGACGAACTTTGGGATTCTCCCAGTTGAGATCCGGCTGCTTCTTGTGAAAAGCATGGAAATAATATTTGTCAGTTCCCGGAATCGGCTCCCAGACACTTCCTCCGAAGTAGGAGCGCCAGTTACACGGCAGCTTTCCGTCTTTCTTTTCTGCGATATAGAAATATTTTCCGTACTCTCCGTCCGGATCGGCACATGCCTTCTTGAACCACTCATGCTCATCGGAGCAGTGGTTGACAACAAGATCCATGACGATGTACATATCACGCTTTTTTGCCTCTGCAAGTAGGCGGTCCATCGTTTCCAGATCACCAAAAAGCGGATTGATATCATAGTAATCGGAGATGTCGTATCCCTGATCCACAAGCGGCGACTTGTATAACGGCGAAATCCAGATAATATCGATTCCAAGATCCTTCAGGTAATCGAGCTTTCCGATGATGCCTTCAAGATCACCGATTCCGTCACCATTGCTATCCGCAAAGCTTTTCGGCCAGATCTGGTATGCAACTTTTCCCATCCACCATTTTTTCTTCATCTATCTATCCTCCTACTTTTTGATCTGTCTTACCGTCGCTTCATACGGGCGGAGCACTGCCGGCATATTTCCCACATAATTACTGATCATGATCGGCGCATCATCCGGGATCTGTGCCATCACGGATGCCGGAATCGTGACATCCTGATCCGTAAAGTTACAGAGCACAACCAGTTTCTCGTCACCCAGCGTTCTTGTGTAGATAAAAAGCTCTTCGTTGTCCGGCTCAAGCAGTTCGTAATCGCCGTAAACAATAATTTCATTCTCGTGGCGCAGGCGGATCAGATCCTTGTAATAAGAAAATACGGAATCCGGATTGCCGACCTGCTGCTTTGCGTTGATCTCCTGATAATTCGGATTCACACGGATCCAAGGTGTTCCCGTCGTAAATCCTGCATTTTTACTGTCATCCCACTGCATCGGTGTACGCGCATTGTCACGTCCGATCTTCTTGAGATAGCCCATCATCTCCTCGTGGGATACACCACAGGTCTCGGTCATTTCCTTATATGCATTAAGGCTCTCGACATCCCGGTAATCTTCCAGCTTGTCAAAGTACACATTCGTCATTCCAAGCTCTTCACCCTGATATACATAAGGCGTTCCCTGCATCATATGAAGACAGGTCGCAAGCATCTTGGCAGAAACTTCACGATATTCCTCGCTGTCATTGCCGTATCGCGATACGCTTCGAGGCTGATCATGATTGGACAAATACAGGCTGTTCCATGCGTTGCCCGCAAGTCCGGTCTGCCACTTAGACAGAGTTGCTTTCCATTCCGGAAGCGGCATTTTCTCGGAATCCCACTTGCCGTAATGGTTGTGTGCATCCTTTCCTGCGCCGGTATGCTCAAACTGAAATACCATATTGAGTTCGCTTCCATCCGCGTTTGCGTATTTCTTAGCTTCCTCTAAAGTCACGCCTGCAGCTTCGCCGACAGTAATCAAATCATACTTTGACAAAACCCTGCGATTCATTTCCTGTAAATACTCATGTACATGCGGGCCGTTGGCACAGCCACTGTCTCCGTATCCGTTCTCCCCTACCGGTCCGTCCGGAAGTCCTTCCGGCTTGGAGATCAGACTGATTACATCCATACGGAAACCGTCAATGCCTTTTTCACACCACCAGTTCATCATGTCAAAGACGGCGTCGCGCACCTTCGGGTTATCCCAGTTGAGATCCGGCTGTTTCTTCGAAAACAGATGCAGGAAATACATATCTGTCTGCGGATCATACTTCCATGCAGAACCACTGAAGGCCGATCCCCAGTTATTCGGCTCGCTTCCGTCCTCCTTACCCGGACGCCATATATAGAAATCACGGTATGGATTATCGACACTCTTACGGCTCTCCACGAACCAGGCATGCTCGTCCGATGTATGATTGACAACCAGATCCATCATGATCTTGATGCCTAACTCATGCGCACGCGCAAGCATACGATCATAATCTTCCATTGTTCCGAATTCCGTCATGATTGCCTGATAATCACTGATGTCGTATCCGTTATCATCGTTCGGTGACTGATACACCGGCGAAAGCCAGATGACATCAATGCCAAGCTCCTTTAAATAATCCAGCTTCTCTGTAATTCCGTTGAGATCACCGATTCCGTCTCCGTTGGAATCCATAAAACTTCTCGGATAGATCTGATATACAACGGATTCTTTCCACCATGCTTTCTTCATAAAGTACTCTCCCTTTCCTTTTAGTTATGCTAGGCGATTGCGAAACTCCTGTGGCGGCGTGCTCCGGCTGGGCTGACCCGGTGGCGGGCTTCTACGCTGAACACGATTTTAGACAAAATCATTGAATTTGCGAAAATCTCTGCTGGGCTCAATTTTTATGTCCGAGCAACGCTTCGACTGT
>URQG01000002.1 GCA_900549895.1 uncultured Lachnobacterium sp. | reverse complement strand
GCGTAAGATCGTCGGCAGCGTCAGATGTGTATAAGAGACAGGTGTAAGAAGGAGGGATTTTCAATCAAAAAAATAAAAATTGTTATATGCGGAGTTGTGATTTTTAGTATCGTGATATTATCTGTAGCTTTCTTTGGTTGTCAAAAACAAAAGCAGTCATTTCCTGCTTTAAATGAATTGAAAGAAATGAGTGGAGCAGAATGTCTTGAATTATTCGAGGAATATGGCATGGTTCTGCCGGCAGAATATAAGGATCATGAGGAACAGGCAGAAAAAGATGTGGAATATATTCTGGATAATATGCAAGATACTTCGATTCCTCAGGGTGTTATTGCCATGGACAGAGCAGGAGTTTATGAATTGGCAGAGCAAATTGAGCATATATTAGGAAAGTTTTCGCAATATTATAAACTGTTTATAAACATTCTCTGAAATAAGAGTCGAATGCCTTGACGCTTTCTGTTTTGCGACTTACAGTTGTATGTAATGATAAGCAATTAGGAAAGTGGGGGTAATATTCCATGGGTAAAGTAATTGGAATTGATCTTGGAACAACCAACAGCTGTGTCGCAGTATTGGAAAACGATCAGCCGGTTGTGATCACAAATGCAGAAGGGTCTCGAACGACACCATCCGTAGTCGCATTCTCAAAGGACGGGGAGCGACTGGTTGGAGATACCGCCAGACGTCAGGCGGCGGTCAATGTCGATCGGACCTTTTTTTCCATAAAAAGAGAGATGGGAAGTTCTTTTCGCGCCAAAATCGACGGAAAACAGTATACGCCGCAGGAGATTTCATCGATGATTCTGCGTAAGCTTAAGAAGGATGCAGAAGGATACCTTGGTGAGTCTGTGACCGATGCGGTCATCACGGTTCCGGCATATTTTAATGATGCGCAGCGTCAGGCGACAAAGGATGCCGGCCGCATCGCGGGCCTCAATGTTCTTCGTATCATCAATGAGCCGACTTCCGCAGCGCTTGCATACGGACTGGATCACGGGCAGCCACAGAAGATCCTGGTCTACGATCTAGGTGGTGGTACATTTGATGTTTCGATCATTGAAATCGGGGATAATCTGATTGAAGTACTTGCCACAGCCGGAGATAATCATCTCGGAGGCGATGATTTCGATGCACGTATCACCGATTATCTTGTAATGGAATTCCTTCGCACGGAACGCATTGACCTGCGCAAGGATGCGACTGCGATGCAGCGTGTCCGCGAGGAAGCCGAGAAAGCAAAGAAGGTTCTTTCCTCTTCTTCCACAACGAGCATCAACCTTCCGTTTATTACTACGGTAAAAGGCGAGCCGAAACATATGGAAATGACACTGACGCGAGCCAAGTTCAATGAACTGACAAAGGATCTTGTGGAGCGCACAAGCGGACCGGTGCAGCAGGCACTTTCCGATGCGGGAATATCAGCGTCCGATCTTGGAATGGTGCTTCTTGTCGGTGGATCGACCCGAATTCCAGCGGTATATGATGAAGTTACCCGCCTGACAGGAAAAGAACCGTCCAGAAATCTCAATCCGGATGAATGTGTCGCTTTGGGCGCAGCCGTACAGGGAGGAAAACTCGGAGGTGCCTTGGTTGCAGGCTCGCAGGCGGCAGAGATCATCCTTATGGATGTTACACCGTTATCGCTTTCGATTGAGACTGTCGGTGGAGTTGCGACCAAGATCATCGACCGCAACACAACCATCCCGACAAGATACTCGCAGGTGTTCACAACTGCCGGCAATTTCCAGACTTCTGTGGATATCAAAGTATTACAGGGTGAGAGACAGTTTGCCAAGGACAATAAATTGCTCGGACGTTTCCAGCTTCGCGGTATCAAGGCAGCTCCGGCGGGCGTGCCACAGATTGAGGTTACGTTTGACATCGATGCAAACGGAATCGTGCAGGTATCCGCAAAGGATCTCGGAACCGGCAAGCATCAGGAAATCACGATTACTGCAAGTTCAAACCTTTCGGATGATGATATCGAGCGCGCGATCCGCGAGGCCGCAGAGTACGAGGCAACTGATGGACAGCGCAAGGCATACATTGACAGCCGTGCCGAGGCAGACAAGCTGATCCGGCAGGTCGAGACTGCATACAAGGCGAGAAAGAAGGAACTCGACAGTTCCACCCGACACGCGATCAAGAGCAGTCTTTCTTATGTTAAGAAACTGGTCAGCCGCACCAAGCCGGGCAATGTCAATGAGGAGCAGGCAGCGGAACTTGCCCGCGCGACTGCAGAGTTGCGGAATGCAGCGGGACCGTTGCTATAAGGTTGGAATAAACGATATAGTAATTTTAAATAGGAATCAACCTTATGTAATAGACCTCATATCATAAACAATAGCAGAAAGCCTGAAGAATCGAATGAGATGCTTCAGGCTTTTTGCATGCAGTGTAATTATGAATTAAGCATTAAGGAATTACCTCAAATATTGCATATCAAAGGTTCTTTCGATATAATATTTAGGATAGAATTGTGAAAGCGAAGCGATGTAATTCGTGGATCATAGATAATTTTTAGAAGGAGCACAAAATGGGAGCACAGGATAATACAGAAAAAGTATTGCGCAGTCTTCATGTTCTGCTTTCGAAGAGTGAACCATATCCGAAAGAACCGAGCAAAGTTATTGTGGATAAGCAGCAGGTACTTGACCTGCTCAGCGATTTGAATACATGCATTTATGCGATCATGGATGAGTACGAGCTGACGAAGCGAAGCCGTGACAAGGCGGAACGCGAGTTCCGCAAGCAGGGAGATCAGATCATCTGGGACGCGAGCCGTAAAGCGGAGGACATCTATGCCGCATCTGTTATGTATATGGATGAGGCATTAAACCGTATGCGTGATATCGTGACCGAAGCGCAGACCGATGTCGCAAAGATCTATGGCGATGTGGATGAGCAGATGAAGAAAGAGCAGCAGCATATTCGTGAGAATCAGTCCGAGCTTAAGAGTCAGTTGCAGGATCTGGTCGATACGGAGAAGTATCTGCACCTGATCGAGGAGCGCAACAAGGAGATCGAGAAGGAAAAGAACGAAGGCAAGCCGGAGTTCAAGGAAGAAAAGTCAATCTATGCGAATCGTCAGACGGAGATCAAGGTTAATCAGGATTACCTCGATAAGTTAGGCATGTCCGTTGTTGATGAGACGGAGAAGGAAGTTACAGCGGATGAGACTCCGAAGCAGGATGAGGATGATGAGGAATTAAAACAGCTTGAAGCGGAGATCCGCGTGAATTTAGATGCCGATTACTTCCAGTGGAAGGAAGGCAAAGACGGTAAGGATAAACCTGATAAGCAGGAAGGTAAGACCAAAGGCAAATCGGAAGGAATACAGAAGGCTTTTAAGAACCTGATAGGAGGACACCAGCATGACGATTCTGGTATGTGATGATGACAAAGAAATTGTAGACGCAATTGAGATTTACCTGATCCAGGAAGGATACAAGGTAGAAAAGGCGTATGACGGTGAGCAGGCCTTAGAGATCCTCCATAATAAGAAGATCGACCTTATGGTCATTGATGTAATGATGCCGAAACTTGATGGAATCCGTGCAACGTTCCAGGTGCGCAAGACGAGCAGTATCCCGATCATTATTCTCTCGGCAAAGACAGAGGATGCGGATAAAATCCTGGGACTTAATGTCGGTGCGGATGATTATGTGACCAAACCTTTTAACCCGCTGGAACTGGTTGCTCGTGTGAAGTCGCAGCTTCGACGCTACACAACGCTTTCAAGCACTGCGCAGGGCGAGACGACATATGAAGCAGGCGGACTTGTCATCAATGATGACCTGAAGAAAGTTACGGTAGACGGCGAGGAAGTAAAGCTGACACCGATCGAATACAACATTCTACTTCTTCTTATGAAGAACAAGGGAAAAGTATTCTCGATCAGCCAGATCTATGAGGCAATCTGGAATGAGGAAGCCATCGGAGCAGACAACACGGTTGCTGTACATATTCGTCATATTCGTGAGAAAATTGAGATTAACCCGAAGGAGCCGCGTTACCTCAAAGTTGTATGGGGCGTCGGATACAAGATCGAAGTGGGGGTCTAGCGGCGCATGAAAGAATACTCAAATGGGATCAAAGGCGCAGCGATTGTTATGCACCAGATGTTTTTAGTGTTAATGGTCTGCAGCCTTTACGGAATCGGCTATAATATGCGAATGCATTACGGAGGACTTGGGATTCTCAGTACACTTGCAATACTGGGATTGGTCGGAAGTTTCGTTATGCTGGCGTTTTTGACAGGAATTATCGGACGTCGGTCAGCCGACGACAATCACATCTATCTGCAGGGCGTGGACAAGATCTATACCGATGTGGAACTTCTGATCTTTATCGGATTTATCTATGTTATGCTCTATCTGTGTCGGAATATCAGTCAGATGAGGTTTGAATTCTCCGGACTGCTTGTTGCGGCGGGGACGCTTGCATACATTGTAGATCTGGTCTTTCTTCTGATCTATTTAAGTATTGTCCGCCGGGCGAAGGACAATACGCTTTTTACCTATAGTGCAATCTATATTGTCGGAGGTTTCCTTAAGCGGGTGATCACAAGCGGCAAGGACCCGCGGCTCTGTACGCGCAAAGCGAGAGAACGCATAGAGATTCAGGAGGCAATCGAGGCAATCGCTTCCGGCGCGCTTGATACGAAGCTGGATGTGGAGAAATTTCATGGACAGGAGCGCGATATTGCGGCAGCAGTCAACAATATCCGCGCGGGGCTCAGTGATGCGATCATGGACCGCATCCGAAACGAGCGTATGAAGGCAGATCTCATTACCAATGTTTCCCACGATATCAAGACGCCGCTGACCTCCATTGTCAATTACGTGGATCTGTTAAAACGCGAAAATCTTGAAAACGAGAATGCGCGTCATTATATCCGTATTCTCGATGATAAGTCTCAGCGGCTGAAGCAGCTGACAGAGGACCTGGTCGAGGCATCGAAGATCAGCTCCGGCAACATCAAGCTGGATATCCAGACCATTGACCTGGTCGAGCTTCTTTACCAGACCGGAGGTGAGTTCAACGAACGCTTCGAGGCACGTGATCTTACGATCGTCACGAAGCTGCCGCATAATTCGATTATGATCCGTGCGGATGGTCGTCAACTGTACCGTGCGATTGAGAACTTATACACAAATGCGGCAAAATATGCACTTGAAAATACAAGAGTGTATGTGGAACTTGATGTGGATAAAGACAATGCGATCTTTACGATCAAAAATGTTTCAAAGACACCATTGGTGGCGCAGGAAGAAGGCGGCAAAGATCTGACCGCTCGCTTTGTACGAGGTGAGGAATCCCGTACAACAGAGGGCAGCGGACTGGGGCTGTCGATCGCAAAGAACCTGACAAATCTGATGGGAGGAGACTTTCATATTGAGGTGGATGGAGATCTGTTCGTTGCAACGATTACATTTCCAATCGTTAAGAATGCATAAATGCTTGATTTACGATATGCGAACAGATATAATTTGAGATAGTAATGCGTCAGCTTAGTAAATTATTAGGGCTGAGGAATCACGCACAAGGAGGAAAGAAAATGAAACTTTATGAGAACGGTGCTTATCTGATCCATGGCAAGGACGTTGTCATCAATGGACCGGAAGCAGTTGCGGAAGTGGCAAGCAAGACCGGTAAGCAGGTTACACCACAGGACGCTAAGAAAGAAACGATCGCTTATGGAATTCTGCAGGATCACAACACATCCGGCAATATGGATAAGCTGCAGATTAAATTTGATAAGCTGACTTCACACGATATCACATTCGTTGGAATCATCCAGACTGCCCGTGCGTCAGGACTTGAGAAGTTCCCGATTCCATATGTTCTCACAAACTGTCATAACAGTCTTTGTGCGGTTGGCGGAACCATTAATGAAGATGACCATATGTTTGGACTGACCTGTGCCAAGAAATACGGCGGAATCTATGTTCCACCTCATCAGGCGGTTATTCACCAGTTTGCACGTGAGATGCTTGCAGGCGGCGGCAAGATGATTCTCGGATCGGATTCCCATACCCGTTACGGTGCGCTTGGAACCATGGCAATCGGAGAAGGCGGACCGGAGCTGGTTAAGCAGCTTTTGAGCAAGACTTACGATATTGATATGCCGGGCGTTGTCGGAATCTATCTGACAGGTGAGCCAATGAAGGGCGTTGGCTCGCAGGATATCGCTTTGGCGATCATCGGCGAAGTATTCGCAAACGGATTTGTTAAGAATAAAGTGATGGAGTTCGTAGGACCTGGTGTTGCCAACTTAAGCGTTGATTATCGTATCGGTGTTGATGTTATGACAACTGAGACAACCTGCCTGTCATCGATCTGGAGAACCGATGACAAGGTAAAGGAATTCTACGAGATTCACGGAAGAGAAGAAGATTACAAGGAATTAAATCCGGGTGAGGTTGCTTACTACGACAGCTTTATCGAGATTGACTTAAGCACGATCAAGCCAATGATCGCTATGCCTTTCCACCCGAGTAATACGTATACGATCGATGAGTTAAATGCAAATCTTATGGACATTCTCGATGACTGCGAGAAGCGTGCAGAGGTAAGCTTTGACGGTAAAGTAAAACTGGATCTGAAGAGTAAGGTAAAGAATGGCCGTCTCTATGTTGATCAGGGAATTATCGCAGGCTGTGCCGGCGGCGGATTTGAGAATATCTGTGATGCAGCGGATATCTTAAAGGGAACTTCGATCGGAGCCGATGAGTTCACCTTAAGTGTATATCCGGCATCTACACCAATTTATATGGAACTTGTGAAGAACGGCGCTGTAGCAAATCTTCTTGCTACCGGTGCAATTGTTAAGACCGCATTCTGCGGACCTTGCTTCGGTGCAGGAGATACTCCGGCGAATAACGCATTTTCAATCCGTCATTCCACACGTAACTTCCCGAACCGTGAAGGATCGAAGGTACAGAACGGACAGATTGCTTCCGTTGCACTTATGGATGCGCGTTCGATCGCCGCAACAGCTGCAAATAAGGGATTCCTTACAGCTGCAACGGACATTGATGTGAATTTCAGCAAGCCAAAATACTTCTTTGATAAGACCATTTATGAGAACCGTGTATTTGACAGCAAGGGTGTCGCAGATCCGAGCGTTGAGATCCAGTTTGGACCAAATATCAAGGATTGGCCGGCAATGAGTGCGTTGCCTGAGAATCTTGTACTGAAGGTTGTATCTGAGATCCACGATCCTGTAACAACAACCGATGAGCTGATTCCATCCGGTGAGACATCTTCTTATCGTTCCAATCCACTTGGACTGGCAGAGTTTGCACTCTCCAGAAAGGATCCGGAGTACGTTGGTCGTGCAAAGGAAATCCAGAAGGCACAGAAGGCGGTAGAAGCCGGAACTTGCCCGCTTGAGGTTGTAGAGGAACTGAAGCCGGTTATGGAAACGATTGAAGCTGCATTTGAGAATGTCGGCAAGGGAAATCTTGGATTCGGAAGCACGATTTTTGCTGTAAAGCCGGGTGACGGATCTGCACGTGAACAGGCTGCATCCTGCCAGAAGGTACTTGGCGGCTGGGCAAATATTGCAAATGAATATGCAACGAAGCGTTATCGTTCAAACCTGATTAACTGGGGAATGATTCCATTCATTATTGATGAAGGAGAACTCCCATTCCAGAATCTGGATTACTTATTTATTCCGGGAATCCGCGAGGCGATCGCTTCCGGCAAGACCGAATTTGAGGCATATGTTGTTAAGGACGGACAGATGAAGCCATTCACACTTAAGATGGGTGAACTGACTCCGGATGAGAAGGATATTATCCTCAAGGGCTGTCTGATCAACTACTACAGAGGTTAGGAGGACGTAGGATTGCAAGAGACACAGACGGACAAGATTGCACAACAGGAGATGAACGAACGCAAGCAAAAAGGCAAAGAGCAGAATGTATACCTGGCAAAGATCGGGTTAATGATCTTTATCACATTTGCCTGCTGTATTCTCTTTTTCTTTATGTTGCTCCGTTACCAAGGATTCGCAGACGGATGGCATAAGATCGTGGGAGCGGCACAGTCGATTATTATCGGACTGGTGTTGGCCTATCTTCTCAATCCGATCATGGAATTTCTGGAACGAAAGCTGTATAAAAGGCTAAAAGGCAAGATGAAGACGGATCAGAAAGCGAAGAAACTTTCTAGAGGTTTGGGTATTGCAGGTGCAATCCTTTTCCTGCTTATCATTATCATACTTTTGATTGCGGCGATCGTTCCGTCGGTAATCTCGTGTATCGTAGGTGTGATTGACACCTTGCCGGGCAATGTACAGAATTTTATCAAGGTCGTACAAAGCGGTAAACTGGGCGAGTATGAAGTTACCGGCACGATCAGCGATATGCTCACGAAACTGGTGGATTATGTAGAGAACTGGGCTACAAAGACGCTTCTTCCCGAAGCGAAAACCTATCTGTTACAGATCACTTCGGGTATGATCAATATGGTGAAAGCAGTGATCAATTTTCTCGTGGGAATTATCGTTGCTGCATATGTTCTCATGATCAAAGAAAGCCTGATCGGACAGAGCAAGAAAGCAATCTATGCGATCTTCAAGCCTCGTCAGGGTAATATCATCATCGAGACAATGCACAAAGCAGATGAAATCTTCGGAGGATTCATCATCGGCAAGATTATCGATTCCGCCATCATTGGTGTCATCTGTTATGTCGGATGTTCGATTCTGCATATTCCGGATGCGATGCTTGTTGCAGTTATCGTTGGAGTGACGAATATTATTCCGGTATTCGGTCCGTTTATCGGAGCGGTCCCATCGTTGCTTTTGGTTGTTGTCCAGAGTCCGTGGCACGCACTGTATTTGTTGATTTTTATTATTATTTTACAACAGGTGGACGGCAATATCATCGGACCGAAGATCCTTGGAAGTTCAACCGGATTATCATCCTTCTGGGTTATGTTTGCCATCCTGATCGGTGGAGGACTGTTCGGATTCCTCGGAATGCTTCTCGGAGTTCCGGTATTTGCGATGATCTATTATATTGTTCAGAGGCTCGTAAATCATTCCATTGGAAACCGTCAGCTTCCGATCGCTACAGACGCGTATGTAGATGTCAAGAGTGTGGATCTAGCCAATGGAACACTCGTACACTATGAGCACAATAAGCAAAAGAAAAAGAAGCATCTGCAAGGGGTTGATCCTGAACAGAAATCAGAAGAAAAATAATTGAAAAATAAAGTCGGGAACGTTACACAAAACGGTGTGCGTTCCCGGCTTTTTTTGCCTGATTTTGTGCTATATTTTTTGACACTAATTGTCGCCTATGGTATACTAAAAATTAAATAATTGGGCTTATTGGAAGCTAATCTGAGGTGACAATCGTTGGATAAATATGAATATAATTTGAAGCTGGATCAGATGAAGTCGCTATATGCGGAAGAGAAATACGAAGATGCAGCGGATATTGCAGATACTATTAACTGGAACAAGATAAAGAATGTGAATGCGCTGGTCAAAGCTGGAGAAATCTACGAAAAGACGGAGCGTTATGAGGATAGCCGTGATGTATTGCTGATGGCGTATGACCGCTCTCCGATCGGAAGAATGATCATCTATCGCCTTGCCGAAGTAGCGGTTAAGATGCAGGATTTCGACGCTGCACAGGATTATTATGATGAATTTGTGCAGATCGCGCCGCATGACAGCTTGAAATATGTGCTTCGCTACGATATCAAGAAGGCACAGGGAGCACCGTATACGGATCTGATTCCGATCCTCGAGGAACTTAAGGATCAGGAATACACAGAAGAGTGGGCGTATGAACTTGCTTATTTATATCATAAGGCGGGTATGAGTGACAAATGTATCGATGCATGTGATGAACTCATACTCTGGTTTGGTGATGGGCCATATGTGGAGCGCGCGTTAGAGCTGAAGATGCTGTATCAGCCACTGACCAAGACGCAGGAAGAGAAGTACCGCTCTTTCCGTCAGGCAAGAGATTCAAAGGATGGAATGACACATATCAATGTTGAGGAGATGCAGCGTGCCGGAGAGTATGCGCATGAGCCGGTAGCCATTCCGCAGGTGAGCATTAATCCGGAGAAATTTAATACTGTAAATCTGCAGGAAGAGATTGCCAAGGGCATGCAGCAGATTATTGATGCGACAGAGAAGGAAACCATTACCGATACGCTCGATAACATCAACAAGATGGTTGAGGAGATTCCGTATCTGAAGCTTCCGCAGGGTGAGGAGCAGCCGAAAGAGGCGGATGCACATATCGAGACGGACGAAGAGATTGATGGCTCTCTGAAAAATAACTTTAAAGAAATGCTCGGTGAGGATTCGGATGGACAGATGAGTCTGATGACGGATGATCGTGCACAGGTAGAGCGTCAGATTACCGGACAGATTACAATCGAAGAAGTCCTTGGGGAATGGGAGAAAACAAAGCGTGCTGCGGAAGCGGCATTGGAAGAGGCCAATCAGCGGAAACTTGAATCGGCCAAAGCGCGTGCATTGCAGCAGGCAGGGAATATTATGGACCGTCTGACCGGAGTGATTCCGAAGCTGGATGCGGGCGTAACGCCGAGAGAATTATTAGAGGAAGAATATTTGCAGGATAAGCCGGAAGGCGTTGAAGTTCCGACACCGGCGGAAGAACCTGTGATGGAGAGTCCGGAGACTCAAACTTCCGAGATGCAGGTCCCTGAGACAGAGATTCCGGTTGAGGAGCAGCCATATGATGAGAATGTGGAGGACTTCTCGGATGAATATGTTCCGGAGACCGATGAAGAAGAGGCCGGATTGCCGGATGCAGAAGATGTACAGGACATAATCGAAGAAGAGCCGGATGCTCTTAAAGATGTTCCGATGATCGATATTCCAAAGAAACCGATCGCACCGAAAGCTGTTGCAAAAGAGAAGCTACAGGCGGAGCACAATACATGGAAGAACCGAACGGTTCGTATGCCGGAGATTTCCGAGCCGGTAAACTTAGTAAAAGAAGAACATGCAGAGGCTGAAGCGATGGTTGAGCTGACCGAAGCGGAGAAGACCATCTTTTCTTACTTTATGCCGGTCAAAGGCATGGAGCGCCAGCTTCGTCAGGCATTGACCGGAGCGACACACCATCTGAAGCATGATGCAACTGCTTCCACAGGCAACCTGATGATTCTTGGAGGACATGGCTGCGGTAAGACAACACTTGCGACAAGTGTGATCAAAGTATTGCAGCAGGAGACCGGAAAGTTAGATGGTAAGATCGGTAAGATTCAGGCGGAGGCATTAAACCAGAAGGATATCGGACAGATGCTTAAGAAAGTAGCAGGAGGCTGTCTGATCATCGAGAATGTCGGTGAACTGACGCGCCAGTCGGCGATTACATTGTCGCTTCTGTTGGAACAGAACCGAAGCGGTGTATATATCATTATCGAAGATACTTCCAAGGGAATTAAGAAAGCACTGTCGCTCGACGAAGGCTTTGCGAAGAAGTTTACGGAGCAGATTACCGTTCCGATCTTTACAAATGATGAACTTGTGACGTTTGCAAGATCCTACTCAAGGGAGCTTGGATACAAGATCGATGATATGGCAGTATTGGCGCTCTATAATCGAATCAGTAATATCCAGAGACTTGATCAGGCAACCACGCTGACCGAGGTAAAGGAGATTGTGGATGAGGCGATTGACAGGGAAGCGCACGGGGGATTGAAGAAAGCAATCAGTATTCTGACAGCGAGCCGTTATACGGATGACGATCGAATTGTACTAAGAGAGAAGGACTTTGAATAGTATATAGAATGTGGAGGAGAGTATATGAGCAATTTTACTGAAATGGACTGTTATCTGTTTGGACAGGCAACACACTATGATATTTATCGTAAAATGGGCGCCCATGTAATGACAATGAATGGGGTAAAAGGCGTTTGCTTTGATGTGTGGGCTCCACATGCGAAGCAGGTTTATGTGTTTGGAGAGTTCAATAACTGGGATGAAACTTCCCACGAAATGAAGCGTGTGGATCCGGACACGATGGGGGTATATGAGTTATTTGTTCCGGGTGTTAAAATTGGCTGCATGTACAAATTCATTATCGTAACACAGGATGGAAACCGTCTGTATAAGGCCGATCCTTATGCGAATTATGCGCAGCTTCGTCCGGAGACGGCATCGATCGTTACGGATATCTCTAAGTTCAAGTGGTCGGATGATGCATGGATGAAGGCACGTGCCGCTTTGACCAAGGAGACCGTCTACGAGCAGCCGATGACAATCTACGAGGTTCATCCGGGTTCATGGATGCGCCATCCGGGACGTGATGATGATGGATTCTATTCTTACCGCGATCTTGCAAAGTCACTGGTTGCTTATGTCAAAGACATGGGATATACACATATCGAGCTGATGGGAATCTCCGAGTATCCGTTTGACGGATCATGGGGTTATCAGGTAACCGGTTATTATGCACCGACTTCCCGTTACGGAACGCCGGAGGACTTTGCATACTTTATCAATGAGTGTCACAAGAATAAGATTGGAGTTATTCTTGATTGGGTACCGGCGCATTTCCCAAAGGATGCGCACGGACTGGTCGATTTTGACGGAACACCGACTTACGAATATGCAGATCCTCGTAAGGGAGAGCATCCGGACTGGGGAACCAAGATTTTTGATTACAGCAAGAATGAGGTCAAGAACTTCCTGATCGGAAGTGCACTCATGTGGGTAGAGAATTATCATGTGGACGGACTCCGTGTGGACGCGGTTGCTTCCATGCTGTATCTGGACTATGGTAAAGAAAATGGACAGTGGGTTCCGAATATTTACGGCGGAAACAAGAATCTTGAGGCAATCGAGTTCTTTAAACATATTAATACATTGATCCTCGGACGTAATCCGGGTGTAGTTATGATCGCAGAAGAATCTACGGCGTGGCCGAAGGTAACCGGACCTGTAGAAGAAGACGGACTGAATTTCAGCTACAAGTGGAATATGGGCTGGATGCATGATTTCCTGGATTATATGAAACTCGATCCGTATTTCAGAAAAGATAACCACTGTAAGATGACGTTTGCGATGAGCTATAACGAGAGTGAGAAGTACATTCTGGTACTTTCCCATGATGAGGTGGTTCACCTGAAATGCTCTATGCTAAATAAGATGCCTGGATTAGAGGGGGATAAATTCAAGAACCTGATGGCCGGCTATGCGTTCATGATGGGACATTCCGGCAAGAAACTGCTGTTTATGGGTCAGGAATTTGCGCAGGCACAGGAATGGAGTGAGGCGCGTGAGCTTGACTGGTATCTGCTCGAGGATCCGAATCACAAGAAGATACAGGATTGGGTAAAAGCGTTACTTCATTTGTATCGCAACAATCGATGCCTATATGAGCAGGATACATCCTGGGCAGGATTTGAGTGGATCAATGCGGATGATAAAGACCGCAGTATCTTCAGTTTTGTAAGAAAAAGCAAAGATGGCAAAAACAACATGCTTTTTGTTATTAACTTTACACCGGTGGCAAGAGACGATTATCGTGTCGGCGTACCGAAGAATAAAACATACCATCTGGTATTAAACAGTGAAGATCCGGCGTTCAACGGAACCGATACGGATCGTAAGAAGAGTTACAAAGCCGTGAAATCACCATGTGACGGACGAAAGTATTCATTTGCCTATCCGTTACCGGCATATGGTGTTGCGGTATTCAAATATTAGTTGAGTAAAGAGTAGTGAAAAGGGAGAGAGTGGCACCAATGCATTTGTAAGTGTGTTGGTGCTGCTCTTTTCTTTGTTTCTGCGAGGGATTGCAATAGGGTCACTTTATTTTTACTGCAGGTTGTCCGATATAATAAATAAGGTCATGGAAGGATCTAAAATAAAAGCATAATTGGGAATGGAGCATGGAGGCCCCGGATTATGCAGGAGAACATATGCAGGTTGAACAGACAAATCTTTGGGATAATGTAACCAAGAATCTTCAAAAAGATACAAATAAAGGAATTGCGGCATACCAGGCTGCAGTTCCGGAAAACCAGACTGTTTTTGGAACGAAGCAGGAGCATTATGAGCGTGTGGCAGGCGTGTCCGCATCGGGAACAATCGATATGGCAACTTATGGCAATCCGATAAAAGAGGATGAGGATACGGTTGTAGATGATCTTCAGAAAAAGGATGAGCTGACTGCGGATGACCGAAAGAATGAGATGGCAGTATTGTCCAATACAGTTTCCGGTAAGGATCTGCAGGAGATGGAGAAAGACGGATTTTCGGTGAATCATACGGATAGTCATACCATTATTACCGTGACGGATAAGATTAAGGCGGAGCTTGCCAAGGCGGGAGTGGATATTTCGGCTTACGGGGACAGTCTGACAAGAGAACAGTTGGAAGACATTACCGGAAGTGCGGCTGTTGCAGCGCAGATTGAGACGGTTCTTACCGCAAATGATCTTCCGGCAACGGAGGCGAATGTGGGGGATGCTTCTAAAGCGCTTGCTCAGGCAGCTTCCATATCCGGAATCACGGATGATATGATGAGTTATCTGCTCAAGAATAATCTGGATCCCACGATTCAGAACATCTATAAAGCGCAGTATAGCAGTACAAGAGAGCTGCAGCCGGCTCCGGGTGGGATGGACTTTTCCGAACTTGAGCCGCAGATTTCACAGATTATCGAGGCAGCAGGACTTGAGGTCAATGAGGATACGCTTGCGGATGCCAAGTGGCTTCTGCAGGAGCAGATTCCTCTTACTGCAGAAAAGTTGCAGCAGTTGTCCGAGTTGAAAGGATTAGCAGGAGAAATTGCAGATGATTCTGTAGATTGGGACGGTGTGCTTGACTCTATTGCAGATACGATTCGCATGGGAAAGCGTCCGACGGAAGCGTCTATGATTACAGCGCGTCGTCAGCTCGAGGAGACACGTCTTTCTATGACAAAAGAAGCAGATGCGACGATTGACAGGCTTGGCGTGAGAATGGATTACCAGTCCATGGAAGATACCGTGGAGGGCCTTAAGGCGCAGGAGCGGCAGTATTACAGAGATCTTTTGGACAGTGCGGGAATTGAACCGAGTGAACAGAACGTTGAAACAATGGAACAGACGCTCGCTGCTTTTGATGAGTTAAAGGGTATGCCGGCTTATGTGCTTGGGCAGATCGACGAGGAGAGTTCCATCACACAGATCCACGATGCCGGAGCACAGATGCAGCAGGTATTTGAGAAGGCAAACGAGAGTTACGAGACATTGATGACTGCTCCACGGGGCGACATGGGAGACTCGATTCAGAAGGCGTTCCGAAATGTGGATGACATATTGGAAAGCATGAAACTGGATACGAGCGCAGCAAATCAGCGTGCGGTTCGGATTTTAGCATACAATGGATTAGATATTACGGAAGAAAATATTACTTCAGTGAAGGCGTTGGACGAGGAAATGCAGCGTGCATTCCGTAACCTGAATCCGGCAACAACGTTAGAGATGATCCGAAGAGGGGAAAATCCTTTGGACATGTCAATGCAGGAACTCAATCAGGCGGCTGAGGAGATTCAGCAGGAGACCGGTGATCCGGAACAGGAGCGCTTCAGCAAATATTTATGGAAACTGGAACAAAATCATGCGATTTCCGAGGAAGAACGCAGCAGTTATATCGGAATCTACCGACTGATTGCGCAGGTAGAGAAGACAGATGGAGCTGCGCTTGGATCACTTTATCATCAAGGGGCAGAGATTACGATGCGAAATCTCTTGTCTGCAGTGCGAACCGGAAAGAAAGGGAGCATGGATTACAGCGTGTCCGATGATATGGAAGGTGTAAGTGCAAAAACTTCCGGAACAAAGATCGATGAACAGATTGCTGCCGGATTTCAGCAGAACTGTGTAAAGGATGTCTTAGATCAGATCAGTCCGGATAAGCTTGCCACACTTGGAGAGGATGGATGGCTGGATCTGACGCCCGAGCAGTTTGCAGAGAAGCTTGCAAACATGCAGACTTCCGAGCAGGAAGAACTGGCAAATGAAGCCTATGTGCAGCAGCAGCTTGCACTCTATGAACAGGCCAGCGAGATGCCACAGGATGTCTATGCTTATCTGGAACATTTTGATATGCCTAATACGATCGCGAATATTCTGGCAGCGGGAGAGATGCTTCGACATCCGAATCGAATGATGGAGACATTGTGGAAAAAGGACTGGAGCAATAAAAATTCCGTGGACAAAGTTGCGGGATTGAAGCAACAGGTATTGGAGGAGTTTGGGGAGGCGTTAAAAAATCCGGCAGAACTTGCAGATGCGCAGGAGACACTGGCGGAAGTTGCGGAACATGTGATGGATGACATGATCATCGAGGACCATGATATTGGCACATTGGATATTCGTGCGATGCAGCTTGCTACGACGCAGTTTAAGCTTTGTGCCGAGAAGGCCAAAGAGGAAAGTTATATGATTCCGATACAGACCGGTGATTCTGTGACCGGAGTGTCGTTAAAAATTGTGCGTGGAGAGAAGAAAAAAGGAGCGGTAGATATTTTGTTTGGGAGTTCTGCCATGGGAAAAGTTGCAGCTTCGTTTGAAGCAAAAAGCAATCGTGTCAGCGGAATGATCGCAGTGGATGATCCGCAGACGGCGCAGACACTCCGCGAGCACCTGGAGGCATTCACTGAGGCAGTAAAACAGGGTCCGGATGCTGCAGAAGAATCTGTGGATATCAATGTTGCTTATGTAGAGGATTTATCATTGGCTCATTATGAGATGGTAAATATTCGCAAGGCAAATGTCAGCGGAGCTTCGTCACAGAATGAGCAGACGAGCGGGTCGAAGGTGAATGATTCTGCAATGGGCGATTCCAAAGAAGCAACAGAAACACAAACCTCTTCAACTGCCGGATATCAGGTGCAGACCAGCAGACTCTATCATATTGCGGAAAGTTTTATTCGGTCGATTCAGGAGCTGACAAACTAGTCAGATATTCGCATGTGCCCAGGTAGATTGCACGGGCTAGTTTTTCCTGATAAGAATCGGTTGTGAGATCGGAAGCCTCTTTTTCATTGCTTAGGAACCCACACTCTACGATAACCGTAGGTGTGGGTGTTTTCTTTAATATGTAATAATCGTCATTCGACTTAGACATGCGAGGCTTCGGTGGATCCATGATGGTATTTAAGGTATTTTGTAATGTTGCCGCAATCACTTTGCCTTCGGGGGACTGATCATAAAAGAACACCTGAGGACCGGAGATAGAGGCATCCGGAAAACTGTTTTGGTGAATACTGATCGTCATGATAGGCTTTGTTTCGGTAATTAAAGCCACGCGGTTTCTCATGTCTTCAATTTTCATGTTTTTCGCATTGTCATCGGCAAGCGGTTTATCATCCGTTCTTGTCAGAACCACTTTGAATCCTTTGTTTTCAAACAATGTCTTTAATTTATAAACGATCGAGAGGTTGATATCTTTTTCAAGTATATCATTGCAGCCGACCTTTCCGGGATCGCTTCCACCGTGTCCGGCATCCAATACGATGCAGTTACGTGTTTTTTCGGTAGTTTTGGCAGAGACGAAGGCGGCGCCGGCCCGGGCAAGAAAGAAGGCGCTGGCAAAAAGACAACAGATCATGAGAATTTCAAATTTTTTTTGCATAGATACCTCGGATCGAATCGTAACAAAAAGCCTTTTGCGTTGGCAAAAGGCTTTTGTAATCGTTAATTCAATTTATGCAAAAACATTAGTTAATATACTTGATAATTGTATCCCAAATGCTGCTTGTCTCAAATCCGAGTTTCCAGAACGAAGCACCGGCAAGCTTGTTTTCATCGACAAGCTTTAATCGTTGTTCCGCCGAAGAGGCATCTTCTAACCATACTTTGTAGATCACATTGCCACTTGTAAATTCGGCGTAATTCTGACCGCAATCTTCTTTCCAGGTCTTCGTTGCATTATTGCTGGCAAGTAATGTTTCCGCTGTACTCATTCCGTAGATCTGAGAACTTACTTCATAATCGGTGTCTGCACTCTCATCGGCATTGTCAGTGCCTTCCTGTGGTGTGAGTGCCCAGACTCTGGTGTAAAATGGCATTCCGAGAATGACTTGATCCGCAGGAACTTCTGCAAGTGTGTCTGCAACTCCCTGTTTTACCCAGCTAAGGGATGCTACGGAACCTTCTTCCTTTGATCCGGCATAGTGCTCATCATATCCCATGATCACAACATAGTCTGCAAAATTTGCCTGTTCCGCACGATTATAGAAAGAGGTATAACTGCTTGGAACATAGTTATCAATGGATAAAACAATTCCATTGTTTGCACACTTGATAGAAAGTTCACGGACAAACTCAATGTATGCATCGCCGACATTTTCACGACTAAGTGATTCGAAGTCGAGATTGATTCCATCCAGATTGTATTGGATCGCCATAGATACGATCTGATTAACCAGATTCTGGCGTTTGCTTGTGTGTGTCAGAACTGTCGTGGAGTCCGCATCTTTATTCTCAAGGTTGCTGACTAAGGCCCATACTTCCACACCCTGTGAGTGGCAGTAATTTACGTAATCAATACTTGCCAGATTAGCCAGATTGCCATCGTTGTCATTGAGATAAAACCAGGTTGGGGAGATAACATTTACGCCCTTGGTGCTTGCCAATACAGAAGAGATACTGGAGTTAGCGGAGCTGTTCGTTACCTGATGCCAGGCCATGCAGATCTTAAAATCTTTTTTAATATGTGCAAAGGTTTCCGGCGTGTAATCGCTTGTTCGTGTCTTTTCCGTTGTGTCGGAAAGCTTCTTTCCCTGTACATATCCGATGATGCCGTCTGCAGTCAGAACTTTGGTCCAGTTATCGCCTTTTTCGATAACGGTAACTTCATCTTTTTCGGAAAGATCTTTCAGTATCGGGCTTTTGATGCCTCCTTTTACACGAACATAAGTCTTGCGTTTGGCAGTGGCAACATTGTATTTTCCCCATTCGTTTGTGATAATAAGACGATTTGGGGATTCCATATATTCATATGAAAAGTCTGAATACTGTTTTACAAACTCCAGGTCCACATAAGCGGAATCTGAACTTGCTTTTACGATCGGACGACCGTAATCAACGGATGATTTAGTGATCAGATACTTTGTACTATCAGCTTCCGCAGAGATCAAATCCTGCGAGGTAGCATACAGAAGAATATTTTCATTGTGATCCCAATAGAAACGGGAATTCAAAGTATCATGTATAAAATTATAATCCAGGTAAACATGTCCATCGATCAGTTTACCCTGAGATTCAATGAGTTCGTTATTCAGTACGATTGCGACCTGATCATCGGAACTTATATTATAATAAGTATTTAGATCCTGGCGCTCTTTGCTTGGTGTATATTTGCGAATAAGAGAAGTGATTCCCATGATTGCAACAATAACTACAATCAGACCGCAAACAACTAAAATCGGTAAAGCTTTCTTTTTCATGCGTAGACCTTCCTTTGTTTAATGTCAATCTTCATTCCGATTATAGCATTGTGCTTATACAGATTCAAATAATATGAAGGAAAATTAAGAAAAATTCAAAGGACCGGAGACGAGCCTGTTTCCGGTCCTTCCGTATCTTTTTTTCTTGCAGATGACACTGATAAAAAGGGTGCATTGAGACTTCCTTCTATCAGACCAACAGTTATAAATTATTTTATGGACCAATCAAAATTTTAATTATGTGGCATGTTCGGTAACACGATGACGAGTCCCTGATACATACCCGGCTTAAATTCAATAAGAAGCTGTTCGTTACTGCTTAATAATGTGATAACTATTCTCCTTTCATCAGTTGTTCAAAAAAATAAAAGAATTCGCTGTTAATGTGAAACGGATCTTTCAGGAAAGGGGCCGGAAAAACCGGAAGATCGTACTTGTGACCGAGTCGTTCAAGGTCTTTTATTCCTCCGCTATAACAAGTTATTTTCACCGTTTTTTTCTTTATATTATATTTGGATAGTTGGTGAACGAAACGGTCCATAGCGCTTGTCTTCCAAACCGACGCATGACAGACGACAATGCGAAGGTCGCATGCGAGAAATTCCCGGTATGTGTTAGGTGTAAGAACACCAAAGTCCAGAACCGAATAGGTACAAGGTCTGCATAACACATCTGCCATGGCACGGACCGTGAGCTCCGGATAGTAATGGACACCCTGTTTTCGAAAACAGGATTGGGACTTTGGATTTGAATTCAGAAGTGCAATCTCATGTGTTGCATTTACCTCCAGATATCTTGTCCGTGCAAAGTAGCGGCTATGTAAATAATTTGACAAAGCGATACACAGATGCGTCGTCCCGACGTTGGAAGTAACTCCACATACACCTATCGTCGAAGGTGCCGGGAAATACGGTTTTTTAAATTTAAAAATAGGGATTTCCGTCCTTTCTGAAAGGATAGCCAGTTGACAAAATCCTGTTTTTGCCGATCGATTCGAAATGGGTCCGTATCATACGGATAGGAATAAACCGGCATGGAGAATTTTCTGGCGTAGAACAGTGCTGCGTTGCGATCACATAGATTGGCAATCATTTTCAGACGATGCCCAAATTGCTGTAAGAGTGGATCCTTGATCGTTGCATTTGCCCTGTGCCATAAACCTCCGTCGCAGACATATAAGATATAATCCGCGGCAGAGAGGTCTGCGGAGGAAAATTCACATCCGTAGTCCTCTACGACAAATTGGCTGTCCGGCGCAGGAAAAGTAATGCCTTCATCGTATTTGGGATAGCCTTGAAAACATTGATAAGAGTAATATCCGTCTTTTTCCCAGACCCGTTTTATCTGTTGTACTGCGCTCCGCAAGTGATTGGTCCGATTCTGCTCGCGGTAAATCGCTGAATGACCGGTAAAACGTAGTGTGGAAACAAGGGATATTGCCACATGGGTACATCCGCAGCCATGATGGCTGCCAATGACCGCAACAGTTTGTCTGAGATGCGTCTCCACCGTATTATCATTTGTATCCGCTAAGGCAGTACATAATTGTTGAACCGTTTGATATCGGTCGTTCGGTTCTGCATATTGGGTTTTTTGGATAATCGGTAGGATATTTCGGGCCAGAAATGCGTCTGTGTGTGGCAGCAGATAATTGATCATGCAACCGATACTGTAGATATCGGAGGCGAGAGTAGGCGCTGCGGCACGCGTCAGCTCCGGTGCGGAAAAATCCGCATTCCCGAAATGTTTGAAGTCGTTTCCAGAGTTGGTAATAAATGATGCTACGCTAAAATCGATTAATTTAATCTGTAATCCGCATACTATAATATGCTCAGGTTTTAGATCCTGGTATAGGATCGGACTGGGACATAGCGTGTGAAGATACGAAAAAATATCGCATAGCTGTTCACAAAATTGATAAAATAATACTCTGGAAATTGACGGTTGATGAAGCAGAAACTGTTCTAAAGAGTCACCCTGTATATATTCTTCCACAAGATAATAAAATGATTCATCTTCTTCAAAATCATAAATTGTGGGAATGCCAGGATGCTGAACTGTCTTTAAAACCTGTGCTTCAGATATTGCGAAGGGTGATTGTGCAGCGTTTTTGGGGAAAAACTTAATTGCACGATCAATCCCTAAAGATTGATGTCTGGCAAGATATACCGTTCCGTTGCTGCCGCAACCGAGTGGTTTCAAAATTTCATATTTGCCGGACAAAATGAAATTATTATTGTCTTTCATACGCTCCTTGGGGTTGGAGACGCATCTCATGCATAAACATATAACATACAATTTTTTGAAATGCAAGCATTTTTTTCAAAGAGTATGGCGAAGTTTATAAATTTTTAATGAGACCGAACTTTACAAGGGGAGGGTGTTTGATTATAATAAGTGTACGATTTACAAGAGATTTTCAAGGTAAGGATGTGATTGTAATGAAAATTGAAAAAGTAAACGAAAATCAGATCCGCTGCACATTGACAAAGCAGGATTTGGCGGAGCGACAGATCAATTTACGCGAGCTTGCGTATGGATCCGAGAAAGCCAAAGGACTTTTCCATGATATGATACAACAGGCCAATTACGAATTTGGGTTTGAGGCTAATGATATACCGCTGATGGTGGAGGCAATCCCATTGTCTTCCGAGTCACTGATTCTTCTGATTACCAAGGTGGAGTATCCGGATGAACTGGATACACGATTCTCCCAGTTTTCCGATGCGGATGAGGAAGAATTATTCCAGGATGCCGGCAATGCACAGAACATTCCACAGATAAAGGGTGCGGATGACATTATCGGACTATTTAATAAGCTCCGTGAGAGTCAGGAAGCCGAGAAGACAAAAGAAGTCAGTCAGGAAACAGAAGCGCCGGTCGTACCGGAAGTACCGGTTGATCTGGCAAAGATGTTTGAGTTTGAAAATATGGAGCAGGTGGAGCGACTTGCGCACGTTTTGGACGGATATTATAACGGCCGGAACGATCTGTACAAGAATGTACAGAAGAATCGCTTTTTCCTGATCATCCACAAAGACGATCATACACCGGAACAGTTTAACAAAGTTTGCAATATTATCTGCGAATATGCGAGCCAGCGAAATTATAACGCTGCAACAGAAGCGTATTTTGCGGAACATGGAAAGCGGATCACAGGCCCGAAAGCACTGCAGGTTCTTGCCTCACTATAATTTCGGACAACGAATAAAGCGGCTGCCCCATAGATGAAAATCATCTGCGGGGCAACCGCTTTTTTATTCAGGAGCTTTTTGAAGAATCACCTGAAGGATCATCTTAAGCTAAATCATGCTCCAAAAAATCATTGATATCGTTAACCAGGTCATCCGGCTCAATTCCGTGTACCATAGCAGCCTCGCCGATGGTCTCCATCTGGGAAGATGGGCAGCCGAGACAGTGCATACCAATATTTAAAAGCATCGGTGCGATGTCAGCATCAATCTGAAGAAGCTCTCCGATCATAGTATCCTTAGTTACTTTTGCCATTGGGAAATCCTCCTTTGCAATATGTTTTTTAATGGTGCTATTATAATACGATTTCCCGGCAAATGCAAATTATACGTCTCTTGTGGTTAAAAAAATACAAGATTCGGACGATATACAAAGCAGATGAATTGACAGGGACCGTCAAATCAGAGTGCACGGACGCACGAACCCAGTGAAAGGGAACAATATGAAAATTAATCGAAATATGTCTGCTGTAATCACAAACAAGCAGTTACTTCGTACAGAGAATAAACTCAGCAAATCTATGGAGCGCTTGTCAAGCGGATACAAGATTAATCGGGCAGGTGATAATCCGGCAGGTATGGCAATCTCCAACAAAATGAAGGCACAGATTGATGCGCTTGATCAGGCAGAATCCAATGCGTCTGACGGTGAGTCGGTACTTCGTATTGCAGATGGTGCATTAAACGAAGTGAGCAGTATGTTGCAGAGAATCCGTGAGCTGAGTGTGCAGGCTGCCAACGGCACCAATTCTTACAGTGATCGAAAGAGTATGCAGGACGAGATTGATAAACTGACGGAAGAAGTGGATCGCATATCTTCTGACACAGAGTATAATACCAAGACACTTCTTGATGGATCTTCTGATGTGCGTGTATATTCGAAGCAGACAGAGAGAATGGATATTTCGGATCAGGTTCTTCCGGGAATTTATGAATTCACGGTTGATACTCCGGCAGAATCCGCTAAATATACAATTGACAAGATGCCAAGTGTGTCCGGAACCATGCAGATTAACGATGTGAGTGTAGAATATATTCAGGGAATGTCGGAGGAGGCTTTCTACGAACAGCTTCGTACAGCGGCCGAAAAAGCCGGCTGTGTGGCCAGCCGTACGAATGATGGAAAATTTAATATTGCATCCAAGGAGTATGGATCCAAACAAGAGATTACTATGGTTTTCAGCAAAGAAGTGGCAAAAGATCTGGGAATCGATGCAGATCCGGATGCAAAAAATGTCAAGGATAGTGAAGATTTTTATATTGCCAAGAAAGGCAGCGATGCACAGATCACATTAAAAACAGACGATGGGTTTTCCAAGACTGCGACTGCTAATGCAGACGGAGCGCGTATTAAGATTACCGACATTGGTGGATTCTCCATGGATTTTATGCTGAAAAACAATATTCAGGAAGATGTCAAGATTGAAGTGACAGACATCGGCGCGATGTCCATTCAGATCGGAGCAAATCAGTATCAGGATATGGATGTGCGTATCCCGGAGGTTTCATCCGAAAGTCTTTATCTTGATAAAGTTGATGTAACAATGGTAAATGGACCGGAAAATGCAATGAATACGCTTGATGATGCAATTGCAAAACTTAACGATATACGTTCGAGAATCGGTGCGTTTACCAACCGCCTCGAGTATGCATCCAACAGTTTATCGGAAACGCATGAGGATATGACCAACGCATACTCCGGCATTCTTGATACCGATATGGCGGAGGAGATGACCGAATATACGCAGCAGAATGTTCTGGAGCAGGCAACCGTTTCCGTGCTTGCACAGGCCAACGATCTGCCGGAAAAAGTGTTGTCTCTGTTGCAGTAGGAGGGTAGGGCATGGAGAATTCGTTAAAGCAGGATTTTACCCGTCGCTTAAGTCAGTGTAATTCCGGCGGAATGATCGTGATCATCTATGAAATCTGTTTTGCCTATATGGAAGATGCGCGACAGGCACATGCAAAAGGCAGACACGATGAGATGAAAGCCGCGATCCGCAAAGCACAGAATGTGCTTGACGAGCTGATCGGAAGTCTGAATTTTGCCTATGAGATCTCGTCCAATCTCTATGCACTCTATGTGTTTTGCAAGAATGAACTGGCACGCACACTTTATGAGAATCGTATGGATGGGCTGGAGGAAGCGGATAAGGTCATGCGACGCCTGTACCATTCTTTTGCAGAAGCCGCAAAACAGGATACAAGCGCACCGATTATGAGCAACACGCAGCAGATTTATGCGGGCATGACCTACGGGCGAAACCAATTAAATGAAAATGATATGGATTATGATCGTCAGAGAGGATTCTTCGTGTAAGAATCCTCTAATTTTTTTACACATCCAAGCAAGAATTTATAGCGCATCTGAACTGCCTTTGCCTCATAAATGTAATAATCGATCAGATCCGGCTCCACAACATTTTCCAGATTTGTATACACGTTTTTTAACTCGACGGATGTCTGCTGCAGATGATCAACGAGCGTAGAATAACCATCTGAAGCAGGTTCTGCGGACTTAAAAATCTTCATAATAATCACCTGCTTTCCTAAAATTCTTTTTACAAGTATAAGCAAAATTTGGAAAAGGTATACAAAATTTTCATAACTTTTTTGAGCAAATCTTATTATTGACAAATGAAAAAAGTGTTTGCTATAATACGGCTTACAACAAAAGAGGTGATGCAATTGAATATGGTGCAGGATTTAGCTGCACGAACACTGCTCGTAATCTTAGTAGCGGCAGTGGTTCAGGATTTTATGTACATGAAGATCAGTAACCGGCTGATACTCATGGGTATTCTATTTTCGCTGGCATTCGGCTTTATGACCGGAGGTCTCAGGCAAGTCTTATATGTACTGGTGAATATATCATTTCCGGTTTTCGTTTTATATCTTTTCTATCTCCTGGGAGTACTTGGAGCAGGAGACATCAAACTATTTTCCATTATCGGAGGATTTACGAATTTCAAATTGTTGACAGGCTGTATGTTCTATTCTTTTGTCGCAGCAGCTGTGATTGCCGTAGGCAAAATGCTTTACAACCGCAATCTTCGGATCAGTGTTTTTAAGGCCGGCATTTTTTTCCGGAGTATTCCGCGGGAGGGACTTGTGTCATATCACAAGGAATGGGCAGAAAGACGTAATCTTATGCATTTTTCTGTTCCGATACTGATCGGGTATATGGTGGCAGTGCTGCACTGGAAGCTATACAGATGATGCCGCCCGGCAGGAGCGGTGGAGAACAATGGAATCTATGCATTCAAAAAGGGGGCTATATGAGAAAGATTCGATTAGGACTGTACTTGGGTGACCGAGAGTATGGAGAACGCTTTATCGGTTGTCTGATGAATCATTACAGAGACAGGCTTGAATTGCATTTGTTTACGGATTCGCAGGGGTTGAGAGCTGCATGTTCCGGAATGGATGGACTTGTGCTGTCAGAGTGGGGGGAATCTTATGAAGAAATCGGGCAGCAGATACCTGTCATTGTGCTTTATGACAGTGAGGAAATGGACAAAATGCAGGAAGGAGAAGTATTTTTTGTGGATAAGTATCAGGAAGTAAATAAAATTATGGATGAAATACTTAGGCATATTGGGGAGGAGATTAAAGATGTGCAGCAGAATGGACGGATTGGTCAGAAATTACAGACCTTTGCGGTTTATTCGCTGGCGGAGAATGAGTATCAGATGCCGTTTGCCGTGACCATGGCATCCATTATGAGTGAGCGGGAAAAGGTTCTGCTTCTTGATCTTCAGGAAAATAGCGGATTATCCCAGCTTGTGGGAGAAGGAAAGGAGGCCGGACTTGAGGAGCTGCTTGTGATGGCAGAGAGTGGCAAATATTCCGGAGCGAGGATGGCGGGATGTGTGGAACATCTTGACAACATTGACGTTGTTTGTCCGGTCTGTAATACGGAGTGTCTGTGTGAGGCACAGGCGGAGACCTATCGTAAGTTGTTGCAGATTTTAGCACAGGAGATGGGGTATACAACAATTATTATGAATATGGGATCCCGCTTCGTAGGCTTTTTTGAAATCCTAGCGGATTGTGAGGGTATCTACCTTGTAAAAAGCCGCGGTGGACTGGGACAGTGGAGAGAGAAAGAGTTTCGCGCAGAGCTGGAAAAGCATGCGAATGTGGATGCGCAGAAACATATACGTGGTGTGGAATTGCCGCGAGTGGCGGTTCCGATGATTTCCTGTGAGCGGTTGGTTGAGCAGTGGAAGTGGAATGAATTGGGAGACAGCCTCCGAAGAATGATTCCGGGGGTGATGTCTGTTGGATCGTAATTACGCAGTGGAGATTCGTAAAAATGTTCTGCAAAGGATGGATCTGTCCAGAGAGGTATCTGATGAGGAAATTGAAGCTTTAATAGGAGAAGAAGCGTTCAAATGCATGAAGAAGGCAAAGTTTTCTGTAAAAGAACGCGTGCGGATTGAGCAGAAGGTGTTTAATTCTCTTCGTAAACTTGATGCATTACAAGAGTTGATCGATGATCCGCAGGTAACCGAGATTATGGTGAATGGACCGAAGCATATATTTTACGAGAAGGAAGGACGGGTTCATGAGTGGGGAGAAACATTTGAAAGTGAAGAGAAGATGCAGGATGTTATCCAGCAGATCGTCGGACGTCACAATCGTGTCGTAAATCAATCGACGCCAATCGTTGATACCAGATTGATGGATGGTTCGCGCGTCAATATTGTGCTTGCACCAATAGCGATCGATGGTGCGGCGATTACAATACGAAAGTTCCCGGAGCATCCGTTTCGTATGGAGGAACTGATTCGACGGGGGGCAATCAGTGAGGAAGCAGCTGAATTATTGGAACGATTGGTAAGGGCACGATACAGTCTTTTGGTATCCGGAGGAACCAGTTCCGGAAAAACGACATTTCTTAATGCATTATCGCAATATATTCCCGAGGATGAGAGAGTCATTACAATTGAAGATTCAGCGGAGCTGCAGATACAGGGAGTCTGTAATCTGGTTCGCCTTGAAACACGTAACTCCAATATGGAGGGGGTTATGCCAATCACAATCCGTGATCTGATACGATCGGCGCTTCGTATGCGACCGGACCGTATCGTGGTCGGAGAGTGCCGAGGTGCGGAGGCGTTCGATATGCTGCAAGCGCTTAATACCGGACACGACGGGGGGCTGAGTACGGCGCATGGTAACTCCAGCCGTGATATTTTGGGGAGACTGGAGATGATGGTCCTTATGGGGATGGACCTGCCGATTAGTGCAATTCGTCAGCAGATTGCTTCCGGAATCGATGTAATCGTGCATCTTGGAAGGCTTCCGGATAAAAGCCGACGTGTTCTTGAGATCGTGGAACTTGATGGAATCTGTGATGGTGAGATTATGCTTTCGCCGCTTTATCGGTTACAGGAACAGGAAGGTGGTTGGAAGCTTAACCGGGTTGGAACTTTGAAACATAGAGAGAAGCTTAAGATGGCTGGAGAATTATAATATGGATTACCGCGTATATTACTTAGGCCCTCGGGAAAAGGGAACCTGTCTTTTAAAAGCAGTTGTGCTTTCGATTGTCATAGCATATTTATTTTATCAGCATTGGCTGGGACTGATTTTTATCCCTATATTTTATTCCTTTTTTCGAAAAAGGACGATTCGAGAAGGAATGATCGTTCGTCAGAATGAACTTGCGACACAATTTTTAGATGCACTCCGCACAGTCAGTGCTTCGTTGCTTGCAGGATATTCTATGGAGAATGCGTGGAGAGAAGCATCTGTGGAAGTGGAGAATCTATATGGAAAGGATGCGATACTGTTGCGGGAGCTTGAGGAAATTAATCGTGCAGTAGCGCTTAACATGCCAATTGAGAAGCTTTTGGATCAGTTTGCAGACCGGACCGGAAACGCAGATATTATGAGCTTTGCAGAGGTGTTTTCGTTTGCCAAAAGGAGTGGGGGGAATTTTGCTTCAATTATTGAGGAAACTTCGGAGCATATAAGAGAACGTCATGATACAGAACGTGAAATCCAGCTTCTTATAGCATCACGCAAACTGGAGCAGCGTGTTATGAATGTTGTCCCAATCTTCATATTGGCATATCTAAAGCTTACTTCCGGAGAATTCTTATCACCTTTGTATGGCAATCTGTTTGGCATCATTTTTATGACGGGATGCCTTTTAGCATATGGGATGACAATTCTCCTGGCAGATAGGATACTGAATATTCAAATGTAATTGGGAGGAAATGATGTTGCAAAATAAAAAGAGGATGATACAGATTGGAATCATCTGTGTTCTGTTTCTTGTAATGGCCGGGTATGTGGAAGTAACAGAACGTAATGTTGATGAAAACAATCGGGTAATTCGTGCGAGTCCGGGCCGGCATGGGCAGCGTCTGGAATTGCAGTTGGATGCGGGCGATGTATTAAATGAATACAGCTATAGTGTGGACATTCCTGCGGAAGCGGTTACGAAGGCCGATGCGCAACAATTCTTTTTACAGGCTGAACAGGAAATTGATGAAAGCTTTTATGCACAGGGTGACAGCGCAGAACATGTCAGTCATGCGGTGAATATGCGAAGTTATTATGCAGACCATATGGTTTCCGCAGAGTGGAGTTTCGACAGCTACCAGTATATTGATATTGACGGAAAGATTCGGGAGGAAAATCTAAAAGAAAATGCAATCGTACAGGCAAGTGTCCGGCTTTCCTGTGGCAAGTATGAGAAAGAATATGCCTTTTCTTTTATGGTCATGCATCCGAAACTTACCGAGGCGGAACAGCTTCTGACAGATATCCAAAATGCAATCACGATGGAAGGGAGTAAGGAGGGTGAAACCTATTTTCACTTACCGCAGCAGGTGGATGGTGTCACGTTAGAATGGCGCGAACCGAAACAGTATCTCCTGATCAAAGTGCTGTTTTTTGAAATTGTGATAATGGTTTTGCTTTATTTCGTTGTACAGGAAAGAAAACGGACTGAAGAAAAGGAACGTCAGGATCAGATGCGGCTCGATTATGCAGAATTTGTCAACAAATTGTTGATTTTGCTTGGGTCCGGAATGTCATTGAAGCAGTCGTTGAATCGAATTTCCACGCGATATCTTGACAAGAGGCAGAAAAAGCAGACAAAGAAGCGATTTTTATATGAAGAATTGCTGGTAACCAATTATGAGATCCAGGATGGTGAAAGTGAGCGTCGGGCATATCAAAAATTTGGAGAAAGGACAGGATTAAGCTGCTATCACAGGCTGGTTCGTATTTTGATTCAAAATCTTCAGACCGGAAATCGCGGTTTGTGTGAATTACTTGGACAGGAAGCAACCGTGGCGTTGGAAGAGCGCAAGGCGCTTGCCAAAAAGCTCGGAGAAGAGGCCGGAACAAAAATGCTGTTGCCCCTGATCCTGATGCTAGGGATTGTGATTGCAATCATTATGGTGCCTGCAATGCAGTCATTTTCAATATAGAAAGGAGAAATTATGTTAAGATTTAAGAATTTTATATTAGATGAAGACGGAGTAGGGGTGGTAGAGATGGTTTTGATCGTTGTCGTTTTGATCGCACTTGTGTTGATTTTTAAGAATCGTTTGACGACAACAGTGAATGATATTTTTGACAAGATTAAGGATGAGTCCGGAAAGGTTTGATTGCAGGACGTGAGGCAGATAAGGTACAGAGGCAGCATCACCGTTTTTGCGGCGCTTGCCATCATGTTGGTCGCACAACTTCTGTTTACATTAATCGAAGGTGCCAGAAGAACAGAATTTAAGAAAGTGATACAAATGAATACGGAGTCGGTCTTAGAGTCCGTATTTACTGACTACTGCAGTCCCTTATGGGAGGAGTATCACTTGCTGGGATTGACGGCCGCCAATTCTGACGGAGAAATTTCTTTTAACAACCGTTCTGCACAGATGCAGAAACTGACGCAGGAAAATCTCGGAGATCATTATAAGAAGGAATTATTGTCCGGGATCAGTCTGTTTCATGCAGATATGGAAGATGTTGAGATTCGCTCGTATCTGCTTATGACGGATGGCGGAGGAAAGGTGTTTGAGCAGGCAGTCAGTGCCTATATGAAAGAAAACTTAGCGTTTGAGCTGGCAAAAGGAATCTATAACAATTATGAGAGTATTAAGGATTCGCAAGATCAATTTGGAGATGTCGGCGAAAAAATTGGAGGAGCGTTGGATGCTTTGGAGGATGCCAAGAAGGAGAGCGAAGTATCTTCGAAAGGGAAAAAGTTACGTATGCGTAAAGCGTCGGCAGAATCGCGAGTCCCTGTCCAATCCGTAAAAGCTGCCACATTGTCTGATACGGAAAAGAATGCAGACAATCCTTTGACGATCGTGTCGGATGCGCAGAAAAGCGGAGTTCTCAGTATGGTTCTGCCGGATGAGGCACATTTGTCGGGAGCTGCATTTACAACCGAAAAGAGAGTGTCAAAAAGAACGCTTATGCAAGGAACTGCTGAAATTCCTGTGGAAGAGGATTGGTACGATAAAACATTGTTTACGCAGTATGTGTGCAATTATCTGTCTTCTTATACGGTGCCGATATCCGACCATGCGCTACAGTATGAGATGGAATATCTTATTGGGGGAAAAGATAATGATGCAGACAATCTTCGCGTGACGGTTGATCGGCTGTTGTTGCTCCGGGAAGGGTTAAATATGGCAAGCCTGATGGCGATGCCGGATAAGCAGTCAGAGGCGATGGCGCTTGCAGTTACTTTGGCGGGAGCGACTGTGAATCCGGCTATTATTGAAGCTGTTAAGTATGGGGTACTTGCTGCGTGGGCTTATGTTGAGAGTGTATTGGATGTGCGGACTTTATTGGACGGAGGAAAGATTTCGTTAGTGAAAGGAGAAACGACATGGACCTCTACGATTGAGAATTTCCCTACACTGCTATCCGGATGGAGCAAGGCAAAGTCATGCGAAGCCGGAGGTCTAAATTATAAGCAGTATGGTGCGTCTTTGCTTCTTTTTGAAAGCGGAAATACTCTGGCGATGCGTGCAATGGACGTGGAGGAGGCAACCATACGGATGATAGACGGATACGAATCCTTTCGTATGGATCATGTTGTTTGTGAGATGGGGGTGCAGGCAACCTATGAGTACCGTCCGGTTTTTATGGTTTTTGTTACTATGATCCGGGATTCGCGGGACGCTGATCGGATTATGTACTACACAAATTACAGTTATTTTAAAGGAAAGGAGGATGTGTAAAAATGTCTTTTTGCATTCGGTTAAGCAACCTCAACAAATATAAATCTCTCCCAGAGTATACAAAGGGAAGCTGCTGCAAAAAGGCATTTTTGCACATCCGCTATAAGAGATCTTATACCCTCGAAATGGCAGTTATTTTGCCACTTACAGCTGCATTTTTTGTATCTGTATTATTTTTCTTTCGTGTACTCCAGGTACAGACGCAAGTGCAGGAAGCGCTTACCTATGCAAGTCGAAAAACGGCTGCGCAGGCGGGGATGACAACGTCTTCTTCGGTGTTGTTTGTTACTGCAGAGGCGTTATGCCGTAAGGAATTACAACAGCATAAAGAGTATCAGCGTTATGTGGCAGACCATTCGGGCGGGATATCGCTTCTATTATCGGAAATGGATGGATCTGAAATTAAGCTTAGGGCAGATTATGAAATAAAACTTCCGGTTGCATTTTTCGCGGTAAGGGGTATACGCATCACACAATATAGTACAAGCAGAAAGTGGATCGGAGATCGTGAGCTGTGGATGAATACCGATTATGTTTATGTCACGGAGCATGGAATGGTATATCATTGCAGTCGAAATTGCAGTTATCTGGATCTATCCATTCGAGCGGTGGATTACGCGCAAATTGGGGCTTTGCGCAATCGAAGTGAACATAAATACAACGGGTGCGATCAGTGCGTGGCAAAAAAGTTGAAGCTGGGACAGGTATTTATCACAGATTACGGAACTTGTTATCATGCAACACTTTCCTGTAGCGGATTAAAGAGAAGCGTATATCTGGTTCCAATATCAGAAGTAAATGGCATGGGAGCCTGTTCAAAGTGTGGAGATAAAAAAGAATGAATGAGAAGGCATGGATGGTCATAAAGGAAATCGTGTTATTAGCGGGATTGGGTATTATGAGTGTAGAAGACATTCGGAAAAAGGGGATAAAGAGATTGTGGCTGATTGGTTTGGGAATCGTTGGCTTGATATTTACGATTGCCGATGCAGAAGTACTTTGCGTATCATTTCTGCTTCGTTTTGTTCCGGGTGTTGTGTTTGTGCTATTGGCATGGGCAACAAGAGAACAGATTGGTATGGGAGATGCACTGCTTATTCTCGTTATGGGGTGGTATCTTAATGCAATAGAATTGGTTGACGTGTGCTTGCTTGCGTTTTTCATTGCCGGATTGGTGGCACTTGTATTGTTGGTTGTAATAAGAAAATCCAAAAAATTCGAGTTGCCGATGGTTCCGTTTATTTTTGCAGGGTATGTAGTAATGCTATGCCTTGTTTGATATGGAAGAAGGCAGGGATGGTCTACATGCAAACAAGGAATAAGGAGCAATATAAAATGGTTGGTAAGATAATCCGGAAATGGATTTTGCGAGAGTGTAAGGCTGGTTATACCGTGGAAGCTTCTTTTATGGTTCCGCTTCTGATCGGTGCAATGGTGATCGCAATGCGTATGGGAATTGGGTGTTATGAGGAAGTGCAGCAACAGAATGAGCATGAGGCAGTGTGTGAGATGTGGGAAGTGAAGGAATTTTATGATTATCAGGCGTTGAAGGAGAGTGTTGATGATTAATCGGGAAATTGTGTATGAACGGAATATGACGGGAAGTTTTATGAAAATTCCGGCAGGATCGGAGCCGGGAATTGATGAACGTTTCATGCTGCGCAGGAGATTGCCCGGGGCGCTTCCGGTTGAAAAAGCATATGTAGATGGTGGCGGACAATATTGGTACAACATATCCGGAAAGCAATCACTGGATACATACTGCAGAGAAAGAGAAATAAAAATTGATTTTGTCGAACAGCTGATCATCAGTATCTGTGGATTGATGGAACGGTTGGAATGGAATTTAATATGTGCCAATTGTCTTATGCTGGATCCTGAACTTGTATTTGTAAATCATGCAAGCAGAGAGTTTTCGTTTACGTTATATCCCGGCGGAAATCAGACGGTTGAGCAGGAATTTCAGATTCTGATGGAGTATCTGATGAAAAAGGTGGATCATAAGGATGCACAGGCTGTTCGTACAGTGTATCGCATTTATGAGCAGACCTTGGAAGAGGGGTATCAGATTGCAGATATACGAAGTATGCTTCTTAGAGAAAAGAGCGAGGGTAAAGAGGTCAGTTTATGGGATTATCCGTCTACTGAAAAAACAGGGAGGCGTCAGGAAATCGGCAGCGGTTATTGTGCGCAGGATCGGGAAGTCTTTGATTCGGTGGATACAGAGGATTTGCCGGTAAAGACTACCGGGAAAAGCAATACCAAGATCCCGGGAACAAAGAGAGAAGGAGAACTTACGGATAAAGCGACGAGAAAAATAGGAAAAAAGAAAACAATAGGTATCAGGATGGAAGAAAAACCTAACGTACGGGATTTCATTAAGAGGAAACTTACAGAGTGGGGAATTGTTCAGGAGGTGAATCATCCGCAGACGACAAAGAAGCCGGAATACAGGCAGGAAATCGTGTATCCGGATGACGTAATGGAGATAGAGCATGAACCGATGCCGGTAATTCATCCAACCGTATGCCTTACCGGTTTTGATGGGCTGGTGAGAGGAGAACTTCGATATATGGGAAGCGAGGAACTTTCGGATATTCAGCTTCGGGAAGAATCGATATGCATTGGGTACGCAAGTGATGCAGATATCAGTATCAACAGAGAAACCATCAGCCGGTTTCATGCAAGAATCCACAAGGAGGACGATGGCTTTTATATAGAAGATTTAAACTCAACAAACGGAACTTTTATCAATGAGGAGCCGCTTGCCTACAAGGAGCAGAGGAAACTGGACCTCAATGATATCGTACAGTTTGCGGACATTCGATATCGATTCTGTTAAGGAAGTATGTTATAATATCACCTAAGAAGTGCATGATGCAACCCGGATGATGAAGTGGATAAAAGGAAATAATTATGAGACCGAAGTGGATAAATAAGGCATATATTACATTTGCACTGGTGGCAATCAACTGTATCGTATTTGTAATCCTTGAGATTATGGGAGATACGCAGAATTCTGAATTTATGGCAAGTATGGGAGCTGTATGGCCGCCGTATATTTTGGAGCAGGGGCAATATTGGCGTCTCCTGACTGCAACGTTTATGCATTTCGGATTTGATCATATACTGAATAATATGCTGATACTGGTCTGTGCGGGAATTATTCTTGAGGATGCGCTTGGTCATGTGAAGTATCTGATTTTATACCTGATCGCCGGAATTGGTGGAAGCACGCTTTCATATCTGCAGATGCTGCACAGTGGCGATTATGCGGTAGCAGCAGGTGCATCGGGCGCAATATTTGGAATCATCGGAGCCTTATTATGGATTGTAATCGTACATAAAGGAAGGTATGAGACGCTGACCGGTAAGGGGCTTCTCTTTATGATCGTGATCAGTCTGTATTATGGAATTCATAGCGGAGGCGTGGATAATTGGGGACACGTCGGAGGTTTGATCATGGGATTTCTGATGGGAATTCTTCTCTATCGGAAAAAGCCTAAATATATTGATTTTGAGGACGAAAATCCATATACTAATTAGTAGTTGATGAGTAAGGAGAATGACAGATGAAGATCAATATCTACTATGGTGGAAGAGGTTTACTCGACGATCCGACATTGTATGTTTTAAGCAGAATGGAAGACGTTTTGCGAGAACTTCGTGTTTCCATTGAGCGATACAATATATATGAGCATAAGAATGAGATTGCGACTTTGCCACAGACATTTCGTGATGCGGATGGAATCATTCTTGCAACGACAGTAGAATGGCTTGGCATCGGTGGTTATATGCAGCAGTTCCTGGATGCATGCTGGTTATATGGAGACAAGGAGAAGATCGGCACGACTTATATGCAGCCGATTGTGATGTCAACGACATACGGAGAGCGTGAAGGAGAACTGACATTGTCCAATGCGTGGGAGATTTTAGGTGGTCCTCCATGTGCGGGATTGTGCGGATATGTGGAGGATCTTGTAACCTTTCAGATGAATCAGGAGTACAATCTGATCATTGAGAAAAAGGCGGAGAATCTGTATCGCACGATCTCACAGAAGATTAAGAGTCTGCCGACCAGCAATCAGGCGGTCAAGAGAAGTGTACTTCGCACGCAGCAGTTGAATCTGACTCCGCAGGAGAGTGAGCAGCTTTCGAAATATGTATCGGATGATACATATGTGAAGCAGCAGAAGGAAGACATCGAGGAACTTGCGTCCATGTTTAAAGATATGCTTGGACAGGCACAGAACCCAGATGAGGTACCGTATGCAAAAACGCTGGAGAGTCATTTTATTCCGGTAGATGATTTTCAGGCGACCTATTCATTCATTATAGAAGGATCACGTAATCCGTTGTATGTTTCTGTGGATAATAAGAATCTGGAGATTCATTCCGGAGATGAGGAGAATGCGGATGTTGTGGCGAAAATGAGTAACGATGTCATGCAGTCGATCATTGACGGGCGGATGACGTTCCAGAGAGCTTTTATGACCGGAGAGATGACGGCGAAGGGAAATTTTAAGACACTTCGTATGTTAGATCAGATATTTGTATTTTAGATAAACACATAAGTAGGAGGCTATAAAAATGAGAGATGACAATTGTATTTTCTGTAAACTGGCAAATGGAGATATTCCAACCAATACGGTATATGAGGATGAGGATTTCCGCGTAATCTTAGACGCTGCACCGGAGTCAAAGGGACATGCATTAATTCTGCCGAAGCAGCATTATGCAAATATTTATGAAATCGATGAAGAGGTTCTCGGTAAAGCTGCGAAACTTGCCAAGAAAGTAATCACACATGAGACCGAAGTTCTCGGATGTGATGGATATAATCTTGTTCAGAATAATGGTGAGGTTGCCGGTCAGACGGTATTCCATTTCCATATGCATCTGATTCCAAGATATGCATCGGATCCGGCGGTGCAGGAGCATCCGCACCTCACACTTTCCGACGATGAGTTCAAAGAAATCTGCGACAAGATGAAGATGTAAAATAAGAGGGTGATGCAGACAACGCATCACCCTCTTAAAATTAAGTGTCACATATTTACAAATCGTTTTATTTCGTCTGGCTTTCAATCAGTTTAACGATCGTACCGATCGAATCCATCTGGCCGCTTTCTGCCATTGCTTTTACATATTTATCACGATTGTTGAATACTTCGTCTACTGCGGAGAGCAGAGTCTGTTCTGTGAGCTGTTCTTCTTCGAGAACATAGGAGAATCCCTGTTTCTCAAAGGATTTTGCATTCAAAATCTGATCGCCGCGGCTTGCCGCAGCAGAGAGCGGAATCAGAATGTTCGGTTTGTGGAGTGCCAGTAATTCGCAGATTGCATTGGCTCCGGCACGAGAGATTGCCATATCTGCTAAAGCGAACATATCTGTCAACTCTGCACTTGCGTATTCGAACTGTGCGTATCCGATCACACCCTTCAAATGCTCATCAAGATTTCCCTTGCCGCATAAATGAATGATGTAGAATTTCTCCAACAGTTCCGGAAGAACCTTGCGCACAGCATCGTTGATTACTTTGGAGCCGGAACTTCCTCCGACAATGAGCAGAACCGGCTTGTTACGATTCGGGAATCCGCAGTACCGGACAGCGGATTCGGCATCGCCGGAAAATAATTCACGACGGATCGGAGAACCGGTCAGGATAGCTTTATCAGCCGGAAGATATTTCATTGTTTCCGGGAAGTTGCAACATACTTTCTTTGCGCCCCTGATGGCAATACGGTTTGCAAGACCCGGAGTGATGTCGGATTCATGAATGATTGCCGGAATATGACAATGTTTGGCAGCGAGGACGACCGGTACGGATACGAATCCTCCTTTTGAGAACACAACGTCCGGCTTGATCTTCTTCAGAAGAGAGATTGCCTGACCGTATCCTTTTAATACCTTGAATGGATCTGAGAAGTTTTTCCAATCGAAGTAGCGGCGGAGTTTGCCGGAAGAAATTCCAATATAAGGAATATTCTGTGCTTCAATGAGTTCTTTTTCCATTCCATTGTAGGAACCGATGTAAGTAATTTCATAACCGGCCTGTTGTAAAGCCGGCATTAATGCGATATTCGGCGTAACGTGACCGGCTGTACCGCCTCCGGTCATGACAATTTTTTTGCTTTTTCCCATGGGATATGTATCCTCCGTTTGCTTTATAT
>URQG01000001.1 GCA_900549895.1 uncultured Lachnobacterium sp. | reverse complement strand
CGGCATGGGAAGACAGGCAACGATCACGGTTGCGGTCACGAACAAGGAGCTGCGCGATAAATTATCAGCGATCAACTGCAAGATCGGTGGTTGGGATGAGGGCATTGATCCGTTTTACGGAGCACCGGCAATTCTGATCGTTCTTGCGGAGAAAGATTGGAGAAATCGTGTATATGACGGAAGTCTTGTGATGGGCAACATGATGCTTGCCGCACATTCACTCGGACTTGGAAGCATCTGGATCCATAGAGCGAAGGAAGAGTTTGAGATGCCGGAGTATCAGCAGCTTTTGAAGGAACTCGGTGTTGAAGGCGAGTGGGAAGGTATCGGACATTGTGCGGTCGGATACATCGACGGTGAGATGCCGGAAGCTGCTGAGCGCAAGCCAAACCGTGTATTCTGGGTAGAATAAGAATTGTGTCAGCCGAGCGATACATCAGAGATGTACCGCAATTTGCCGGAGGCAAATTTCAATGGGCTGATGTTCATTATGGAGGACAAAAAGATGGCAATTCAGTCAATTGATGCAGAAGACGATCAGTTTGCATATCGCTATGATACGCAGCTTTTGATCGATAAGAGAGACAAGGATCTCGATGAGGATGAGATCGCCGATTACATCACCGATCATTTTGAGGGCAACAGCCTGATCGCAGCGGGAGATGAGGATCTGGTTAAGATTCATTTCCATACCAACGAGCCGTGGAAGATTCTGGAGTATTGCAACTCCGTCGGTGAGATCTATGACATCGTTGTGGAAGATATGATACGTCAGGCGGACGGCAAGCAGGGATAATGAAGTGTGATCTTCTTAAAAAATGCCTTTTGGTTTAACAACAATTCAATTGTGCAAGAACGGATGAACAGGTTTACAAAGAAGCTGTAAAGAGAAAAGATCAATATGGTGCATTCCACGTTGCGATTACACCTTTTATGGTGTATAATACACGTTATGACAAAAAAGGAGAGAACATTGCAATGAGTAAAGTGAGAACCAGATTTGCACCAAGTCCGACAGGAAGAATGCATGTAGGAAATCTTCGTACCGCATTATATGCGTACCTTATCACGAAGCATGAGGGCGGTGATTTCATCTTAAGAATAGAAGATACCGATCAGGAGCGTTATGTGGAAGGCGCGGTCGATATCATTTACCGCACACTGGCTGAGACCGGTCTCATCCATGATGAGGGACCGGATAAGGACGGCGGATGCGGTCCGTATGTACAGAGTGAGCGTCAGGCACAGGGCATCTACTTAGAGTATGCCAAGAAACTCATTGAAAAAGGCGAAGCATATTACTGTTTCTGTGACAAGGAGCGTCTTGAGAGTTTAAAGAAGACGGTAGCAGGAAAAGAGATTTCGGTTTATGACAAGCACTGCCTGCATCTGTCCAAGGAAGAAGTAGAGGAGAAGCTTGCGGCGGGAATTCCGTATGTCATCCGTCAGAATAACCCGACAGAGGGCACAACGACATTCGAGGATGAGATCTACGGGGATATTACCGTTGATAATGCAGAACTGGACGATATGATCCTGATCAAGTCCGATGGATATCCGACCTATAATTTTGCAAATGTTGTGGACGATCATCTTATGGGAATCACACACGTTGTACGTGGTAACGAGTATCTGTCTTCCTCACCGAAGTACAATCGTCTTTATGAGGCATTCGGATGGGATGTACCGGTATACATTCACTGCCCGCTGATCACAGATGAGAATCACCAGAAGCTTTCCAAGAGATGCGGACATTCTTCGTTTGAGGATCTTGTAGAGCAGGGATTTCTGACCGAAGCAATTGTAAACTTTGTCGCATTGCTCGGATGGAGCCCGGCAGATAACCAGGAGATCATGTCACTGGATGAGCTGGTTGCCAAATTCGATTATCATCATATGAACAAGTCCCCTGCAGTATTCGATTACACGAAGCTGAAGTGGATGAACGGCGAATACATCAAGAAGATGGATTTTGACGCCTTCTACGAGAAGGCATTACCATACATCAAGGAAGTGATCACAAAGGATTATGATCTTAAGAAGATTGCGAAGATGGTACAGACACGTATCGAGATATTCCCGGATATCCGCGAGCACATTGATTTCTTCGAGAAACTGCCGGAATATGATGTGGCAATGTACACTCACAAGAAGATGAAGACGAATGCCCAGACTTCCCTTGAAGTATTGACAGAGGTTCTTCCGATTCTTGAGAAGCAGGATGATTACAGTAACGATGCACTGTATGCGACACTCCTTAAGTATGTAGAGGAGAAGGGCTGCAAGAACGGTTATGTTATGTGGCCGATCCGTACCGCAGTATCCGGCAAGCAGATGACACCGGGCGGTGCGACCGAGCTGATGGAAGTTCTTGGCAAGGAAGAGTCTCTAGATCGTATCCGCAAGGGAATCGAGCTTCTGAAAGCAGCACAGGCATAATGACAGAGGTACTATGAATTACAGCAAATCACAGCAGGAGGCCATCCGACACAAGGATGGCCCGATGCTTGTTCTTGCGGGACCCGGATCGGGTAAGACCGCAGTTATCACCCAGCGAACCATCAATTTAATCGAGCAGCACAATGTGAAGCCGTCCAATATTCTGGTTATCACATTTACCCGCGCCGCGGCACAGGAGATGAAGCAGCGATTTCTGGCAGCAACAGGGACGGATCGTACACAGGTGACGTTTGGAACATTCCACGCCATCTTTTTTATGGTGCTTAAATACGCGTATCATTTTGAGAGCAGCAATATTGTTACGGATGAGCAGCGCTATCAGTTTATGCGTGAGATTCTGTCGTATCATCATCTGGAGTACCAGGATGAGAATGAGTTTATCAGTGATCTGTTTGCGGACATCAGCAGAGTGAAAAATGAGCGGATTCCGCTGGATCATTTTTATTCCAGCCACTGTGGGGAGGACGTGTTTCGCAAGATTTATCAGGCATATGCGAGGCGGCTTTCACAGAATCGACTGATCGATTTTGACGACATGCTTACTTATACCTACGAACTGTTCGCACAGAGAAAAGATATTCTTTCGGCGTGGCAAAAGCGCTATCCGTATATCCTCGTGGATGAATTTCAGGATATCAACCAGATCCAGTATGATATTGTGCGCTTGATGGCGCAGCCGATGAATAATCTGTTTGTTGTGGGGGACGATGACCAGTCGATCTATCGTTTCCGCGGTTCGAAGCCGGAAATCATGCTCTCGTTTCAGAAAGTGTATCCGGATGCCAAAGTTGTGACCCTCGAACAGAATTACCGGTGCACACCGGCAATCGTTGCGGCGGCGGGCAATCTGATCGCTCATAATAAGAAACGATTTGATAAGAAAATCCGGGCAGAAAAGAAGGATGGAGAGTCGGTACGCTTTTTTCAGTTTGAGGAGCAGCGCCAGGAAAATCAGTTTATCATAGAGGAGATTGCCAGGGCGAAGCGGGAAGGAACCCCTCTCTCAGAGATTGCGGTGCTTTTCCGGACGAACCTGCAGCCGAGGCTTCTGATGGAGCAGATGATGTCGGCGAATCTGGCATTTACAACGAGAGATAAGATTCCGAATCTCTATGAGCACTGGATCGCAAAGGATTTTCTGACCTACATACGGATCGCGCAGGGGAGTACGAAACGCGCCGATTTTCTGACAATCATGAACAAACCGAACCGTTATATCGGGCGTAACAGTCTGTGTGAGCCGGAGGTGGCGTTTGACGAGTGGATGAAAATGTATGATGAACAGCCGTGGATCGCGGAGCGCATCGAGAAACTTTGGCATGACACGAGGATTTTGAATTCTCTCAGTCCATATGCGGCAATCAATTTTATCCGGCGGGGAATCGAGTACGATGATTATATCGCGGATTACGCCGCGTACCGCAATATCAACAAGGAAGATCTCTATGAGATAGCGGATGAAATCCAAAGCAGTGCGAAGGGATACAAGACGCTCGAAGCGTGGTTTACGCATATCGAAGATTATAAGAAGGAACTGGAGCTTCTTGCAAAGAAGCGGGCGGATATGGGGGATGCAGTCACCCTTGCAACACTCCACAGCGCGAAGGGACTGGAGTTTGAGCGGGTGTACCTGATTGATGTCAATGAGGGAATGACGCCGTATAAGAAAGCGGTACTTGAGCCGGATATTGAGGAAGAACGACGTCTTTTCTATGTTGGAATGACGCGCGCAAAGGAACATTTGACGCTTTGTTCCGTCAAAAATATTCGAAATAAAGAAGTGGAGATCTCAAGATTTCTTCGGGAAGCAGGAGCACAGATCGCACCGGACATGAAAGAGGATAGAAACTCTAAATAATCAGGAAACATGAAAGTAAAAAACGCTGGGAGCATAAGCTCTCAGCGTCTTTTTACATCTTATTCATCGTCATCCATTGTGTCGAACATGTTATCATCTAAGAATTCATCGAATTTGTCGGCTGCAATCTCATATTCTTCGTCGCTTTCAATCGGATCGATGCTCGGAAGTCCTTCTTCATCCTCAGAGTAACGGTACAGATATACATCGCCTGTCTCGTTTCCCTGTTTATCCTGTGGCATTAAAGCGATATAATCGCGTCCGCCTGCTTCAAAGATGGTAAGGATAGAACATTCCACTTCGCCTTCGTCTAATTCTAATGTAACACGGATGTCATCTGCTTCTTCCGGCGTAACCGGTGTTGCTTTCTCGTGATTCGCCATATTGTCCCCTTTCTGAATCGGTTTCTTCATTGTTTTGTTTCATTATATAGAGTACCGATTGGCTTGTCAATGAAAGCCGGATGAAAAAGATGGGAGCTTGGAGTATACAAAGACAGCAAAAAAAGGTATAATTTACAAATGAAATCAATGACATCATAGATATGGCGGTAGAGAATGGATTATAAGATCAAAGAGGGAAATTACGAAAAACAAGGAGTTCAGCAGCTGGGAAAGTGGACGGTCTTTACGTTTGAGGGTGAGAAAGAAGATCGTTGCAGCGTTGTACTTATAAATAAAGACAAAGAAGTTGTTAATCAAATAGTGGTTCCTGAGGAATATTGTATGGGATCACTGCGTTCCATTGCTGTGGAAAATTTAAAAACAGAAGAGTTGCTTTATGTGTATGAAGTCAACGGTAAGAGAATCATCGATCCGTATGCGTGCCGGATTGTGGGACGAGAAGTCTGGAATGATGAGGCGCACACGAAGAACGATGTGTTTGGGGCTTTTGTTACAACCGATTTTGCCTGGGGAGATGATCATGCGCCTGAGATTGATCGCTCTCAGATGTTCATGTACAAGTTACATGTGCGCGGCTTTACAATGGATGCAGCTAAAAGCACATCAAATGGAACATTTTCGGCACTCAGTGCAAGAATTCCGTATTTGGAAAGTCTTGGTGTAACGACCGTGGAACTGATGCCGGTGTATGAGTTTGAAGAACGCATTTTCCCGGAGGACAAAGTGTTGCCGGATTATATTCAATGGGAGGCGGAAGCTGAAGATATGATTGCTCCGCCGGAGACGGAGAAGATACTGCCGAAGTTGAATTTCTGGGGCTATACCAAGGGAAATTATTTCGCAGTCAAGTCTTCTTACGCGAAGAATGTAAGTAAGGCTTCACAGGAGTATAAAGCACTTATCCGAAAGCTGCACCAGCACGGAATGGAGTGTGTGATGGAGTTCTTTTTCCCGGAAGGGACGGACCAGAATCTGATCCTTGCAGCACTCCGTTTCTGGGTGATGGAGTATCATGTGGATGGGTTTCATCTGCTTGGAGAGAATCTCCCCATGACGGCAATTGCACAGGACAAACGGCTGAGCCGGACGAAAATTTTCTATACGGATTTCGGCGAGGCTGGGGATGAGCCACGCAACTATCGTAATCTTTTTGTGTATAAAGATGAATACCAGTATCCTGCGCGCAAGATGCTCAATCATTTTGGTTATGACCTGGATGAGTTTATTGATCAGCAGCGCAAGCAGGGAAGTGTGCTTGGGTTTGTGAATTATATCTCGGACAATAACGGATTTACACTGGCGGATCTGTTTATGTACAATGAACGTCATAATGAAGGCAACGGAGAAAATAATTGTGACGGAAACGCGTGGAATTTCAGCAATAATTATGGTGTGGAAGGTCCGACCGCAAAGCGATACATCAATCGCCTGCGTAAGAAGCAGTGGCGGAATGCGATACTGATGATCTTGATGGCACAGGGGGTTCCTCTTCTGTGGAGCGGTGATGAATTTGGAAATTCGCAGGCGGGCAACAATAATGCGTACTGTCAGGATAATGCAATCGGTTGGATAAACTGGAAAACAGAGAGAGCACATAGGGAGCAGAAGCAGTTTGTCGAGGCTGTGGCTCAGTTCCGAAGAGAACATCCGATTTTATCCAATCCGATGCCATTTCAGTTTTGTGATTATAAATCTCTTGGCTGTCCGGATCTGTCGTTTCATGGGGAGAGTGCATGGATGGTACGTCCGCAAGGGGGCGGGCTTTCCCTTGGCATGTTATACTGCGGGGCATATTCGGATGACGAATTGCGCCAGGAGGATGTATATGTGGCATACAATTTTTCATCATCGGAGACGACATTGGCACTCCCGAAAGTAGGAAAGCACCGCGAGTGGTATCTGACGATCGACAGCTCGGATGAGAAAATGCCGTATCTGACGAAACCGAATGTGTGGAAGGATGGCATGATCACGCTTCCGCCACAGACAATCCGCGTGCTGGCAGGAAAAGAAATACCGCATCACAAAAAGAAAGCGGCAGGCAAAAAAGAACAAGGCAGGGAAAAGTAAGACATGGGTAATGTGTGGAAACATTTTGTGACGATCACAAGACATAAGAATCTGGTTATGGCAGGTTGCTTTAAAGTCGGTTTATATAAGCAGGGACTGCTGCACGATCTGTCGAAATATTCGCCGACAGAGTTTCGGGTCGGCTGCAAGTATTATCAGGGTACGATGAGCCCGAATAATGCGGAGCGCAAGGATCTTGGTTATTCTTCGGCGTGGCTGCACCATAAGGGACGCAACAAGCATCATTTGGAGTATTGGATCGATTACGCGGTGGGAGATCAGAAGTCCGGCAAGGTGCACGGCGGTATGGCGGGGATGAAGATGCCGCTCAAGTATGTAGTGGAGATGTTTATCGACCGTATGAGTGCATCGAAGAATTATCAGAAGGAGAACTACACGGATCGCAGTCCGCTTGAGTATTTCGAGCACGGAAAGGATCATTATCTGATCCACGAGGACACGGAAGCACTGCTTCGTTATCTGCTTACGATGCTTGCGGTGCGAGGGGAGAAAGAAACATTTGCTTTTGTAAAAAATGAAGTGTTAAAGGGCAAAGTCCCTTATGAAAAAAAAGAATTGGATCAAAGAATCAAGGCGCTGTAGTTACAGTGCCTTGTACGTTTTTACGGGGGAAAAGCACGAGATTTTGTATCTTTTCATACAATATAGAAAGCAATGCAAAAAGGTGCTGCGTGAAAACATTTTTGGTTCCACTGTCACCGGAAGAGGAAGCGGACTGTCTTAAGCGATGGCAAAGCGGTGAGCAGACGGCAAAGGAAGAACTGATTCTGCACAATATGCGCCTTGTAGCCCATGTAGCAAAAAAATATGTAAGTTCGGGGGAAGATGCGGAGGATCTGATCTCGATCGGAACGATTGGACTTCTTAAGGCGGCAGACAGCTTCAAACCGGATTATGGAAGTCGATTCGCAACGTATGCGATACGGTGCATCGATAATGAGATGCTGATGCATTTTCGCAGTAAGAAGAAGATGAGGGGAGAGGTCTCTTTATTTGAACCGATCGGGATAGATAAAGAAGGTAATCAGATACAACTTGTTGATGTACTTGAATATCATGACGCCAATGTTGTGGAGGATGTTCAAAAAAGAGCGCAGATGGAACAGATCCGAAAGAACATCAGGAATATTCTAAGTGAGCGTGAGTATTATATTATAAGTAGGCGATATGGGTTATTTGGAGAGAAAGAGTGTACCCAGAGGGAAATTTCAAAGGGACTTGGCATCTCACGATCGTATGTCTCGCGTATAGAGAAGAAGGCGCTTGATAAACTGAAAAATTTTGTGGGATGTTCATAAAAATTTTAGATGAAAAAAGATGAATTCTGTGATATGATGAGTTCATCTTTTTTTCATGCATCCATCGATGCACATTTCCCAACAGTTGGAATGAGGTGAATATGTACAGTACAGTTATGACTTCTATGTTGTGTGGTATCCGTGCGGTTCCGGTACAGGTAGAAGTGGATATCAGCACAGGATTGCCGGCCTTTGAGATGGTAGGTTATCTGTCTTCCGAGGTCAGGGAAGCAAAGGAGCGCGTGCGCACGGCACTGCACAATTGCGGGGTGTCGCTTCCGGCAAAACGCATTACGATCAACCTGTCTCCGGGCAATGTCCGAAAGACCGGAACAGGATTTGATCTGCCGATTGCTGTGGCATTGCTTAGTGCAATCGGTGTGTTGGATGAAATGTGTAGCAGGCAAAAAGTGTTTGTGGGAGAACTGAATTTAAACGGACAACTTCTTCCGGTAAATGGAATCCTCCCGGTTGTATCGGATGGATGCAGGGATGGAGTACATACGGATTTCATAATCCCGATGGACAATCTTGCGGAGGGAGAACTTGTCAGAGATGCAAGCGTATATGGATTTTCTTCTCTGGAAGCAGTGATTGCATATCTGCGGGGCGGAGCATATGAGAAACCTGCGTTAACAATGCTGTCTGCGGAATCTGTTTCGGGCGTGGATTTTGCGGAAGTAAATGGACAACCGTTTCTTCGCCGGGCTGCGGAAGTAGCGGCAAGCGGTATGCATAATCTTCTTATGGTCGGTCCTCCGGGAGCAGGAAAGACAATGATCTCCGAGCGGCTGGCAACCATCCTCCCTCCGCTCACGGAGGAAGAAAAGCTGGAACTCTCAAAGATATACAGTGTGTGCGGAATGCTTAACAACCGGAATGCGTTATTACAGAAGCGTCCGTTTCGAAGCCCTCATCATACCGTGACGCGCGCGGGAATGACCGGAGGCGGAGCTGTGCCGAGACCGGGAGAAATTTCGCTGGCACATCATGGGGTGTTGTTTTTAGACGAGCTGACGGAGTTTGATAAGGCAACGCTTGAGATATTAAGGCAGCCGTTGGAAGACCGGCAGATCCATCTGACGCGAGCTTTGACAAGTGTAAGTTATCCGGCGGATTTTCTGCTTCTTGCGTCGATGAACCCGTGTAACTGCGGCTATTATCCGGACATGCAAAAGTGCCATTGTACGCCGCATACATTGCAACGCTACGCTCAGAAAGTGTCGCAGCCGCTGATTGACCGTATTGATATTTGTGTGGAAGCACCGATGGTAACATATACGGAATTGACGGGAAAAGGAAATAATGAGAGCTCGGCAGCGATTCAAAAGAGAGTTGCTGTGTGTCATCAGATCCAGCAGGAACGTTACCGAAATGAGGCATTTCATTACAATAGTCGGATTCCGGCCGCACGGATGGAAGAGTTTTGTCCACTTGGAGGAAAAGAGCAAAAATATATGGAAGGTATGTATCAGAAGATGTCGCTGACCGCGAGAACATACCACAAGATTCTTCGTGTGGCCCGCACAATTGCAGATTGTGAGGAAAGCAAACACATTCGTGTCGACCATCTGAGTGAAGCGGTTTGTTATCGGAGTATGAATGAGCGTTTTTGGGGAGGCGTGTAGATGTATCGTTACTGGTTTGATAATATTAAGGGAATTACTCCGGTTAAAAAGCGTATTTTATATGAAACTTTCGACAATGCTGAAAACATTTATCATGCACCGGAGAGTGCAATCGCAAAAACAGTAGGTATTGAGATCGAAGATATCGGAGCAATCATGGAAAGCAGAAGGCAATGGAGCTTAGAGGGGGCCTGGACAAGACTTCAGGAAAAAGGAATTTCGCTGGTAACTTTGGAAGATGCAGAGTATCCTGAAAAACTTAAAAAAATTGTCGCTCCACCGTATGCGTTGTATTATAGGGGGCATCTTCCGAGGAAGGAACACAAATCTGTTGCAATCGTTGGAGCAAGAGGAAGGAGTGCATACGGAAGTCAGGTTGCACGTGCTTTGGCAAAAAGACTTGCAGAAGCTGATGTGGACGTAATCAGCGGAATGGCACTCGGAATCGATACGGACGGGCATATGGGGGCTATCGATGGAAGCGGAGCGACGTACGCGGTACTTGGCTGCGGAGTGGATATCTGTTATCCACGCAGTAACAGGTTTTTATATGAGCAGATTCCGGAGCGTGGAGGAATTCTGTCGGAGTTTGTTCCGGGAACACAGCCGCTTCCTTCGCTTTTTCCACAGAGAAACCGAATCATTTCAGGATTGTCGGATTATGTGGTCGTGATTGAGGCAAGGCTAAAGAGCGGATCATTGATCACTGCGGATTATGCGATGGAACAGGCACGTGAAGTTTATGCTTTACCCGGACGCATCACAGATGAACTGAGTCAGGGATGTAATCACCTGATTCAGCAGGGAGCCGGAGTCTTTGTAAGTGTCGAGGATTTCTTAAAAGAAATGCGGATTTCCGGGAATTTCGCGGAGGGACAGATGGACTTTCGGAAAAATCTTCTTGAAAAAGACGAATCGTTGGTGTATAGTTTATTCGATTTTCATCCCCTTGGTTTGGGGAGTCTGGTTGAACAAAGCCCATATTCGCTTCTCGAGGTGTTAAATATTCTTGAGCGCTTGCAACAGAAGGGCTTTGTGAAAGAAACCATTCCGAATTTTTTCGTTAAAACGATCTGATAGACATATAAAGGAGCATTTTCTTATGGCAAAGTATCTGGTTATTGTGGAGTCGCCTGCGAAGGTAAAAACAATTAAGAAATTCCTCGGCAAAAATTATGAGGTTATGGCATCAAACGGACATGTTAGAGATCTTCCGAAGAGTCAGCTTGGCTTTAGTCCGGAGAATAATTTCGAGCCGAAATACATTACAATCCGGGGAAAGGGGGAAATTCTTGCCAAGCTTCGTAAAGAAGTCAAGAAAGCGGACAAGATTTATCTCGCAACTGACCCGGATCGTGAGGGAGAGGCGATTTCCTGGCATTTGACGAAAGCATTGAAGCTTGAGGATAAGGATGTCAGCCGAATCAGTTTCAATGAGATTACCAAGACGGCAGTTAAGACATCTCTTAAGAATCCACGGGAAATCGATATGGATCTTGTGGATGCCCAGCAGGCGAGACGAATGCTTGATCGAATGGTAGGTTACCGCATCAGTCCTCTTTTGTGGGCAAAAGTTAAGAGGGGCCTGAGTGCCGGACGTGTGCAGTCGGTTGCCCTGCGTATCGTATGTGACCGTGAGGAAGAAATCGATGCGTTTATTCCGGAAGAGTACTGGTCGCTTGAAGCGAGTCTTCTGCCGGAAGGGGAAAAGAAGCCTATCCTTGCGAAACTGACAGATAAGGACGGTAAGAAGATTGAAATTGTATCTGAGGATCAGATGAATGCAATCCTTACAGAAATTAAGGGACAGCCTTTTAAAGTAACCGATATCAAGAGAGGCGAACGTACCAAAAAGGCGCCGCTTCCGTTTACGACAAGTACTTTGCAGCAGGAGGCTTCTAAAGCATTAAATTTCCCGATTTCAAAGACGATGCGTATTGCACAGCAATTGTATGAAGGTGTGGACATCAAGGGACAGGGTACGGTCGGTATCATCACATACCTGCGTACGGATTCTGTTCGTATTTCTGAGGAGGCAGATGCTGCTGCAAGAGAGTTTATTGAGAGTTCTTACGGTGAGCAGTATCTTTCTGCGGGAGAGGGAAGCAAGAAGAGCGGCGTTAAGATTCAGGATGCGCATGAGGCAATCCGTCCGACCGACATCAACCGTATTCCATCCGAGATCAAGGACTCACTCAGCCGTGATCAGTTCCGTCTGTATCAGTTGATCTGGAAACGCTTTGCAGCAAGCCGCATGGCGAATGCGGTCTATGAGACGATGACGGTTAATATTGCAGCAGGTTCCTACGGATTTCGTGTATCAACCTCTAAGGTCGCTTTTGATGGATTTATGCTGGCGTACACAGAGGCTGATGATGAGAAAGAGTCTAAGCAGGTTCTTTTGAAAGACATTGACGAGAATGCGAAACTTTCGTTGGTGGATATGGATCCGAAGCAGCATTTTACCCAGCCGCCGGCGCATTTTACGGAGGCTTCTCTGGTAAAGACACTCGAGGAACTGGGAATCGGACGACCGAGTACTTATTCGCCGACGATCACAACGATTATTGCGAGAAGATATATTACCAAAGAAAATAAGAATCTTTATGTGACAGAGATCGGAGAAGTGGTTAATTCCATCATGAAAGAATCATTTCCGACCATCGTAGATGAACATTTTACTGCGAACATGGAGTCTCTTTTGGATAGTGTGGCAGAGGGGGCCGTCAATTGGAAGACGGTTGTTGCCAATTTCTATCCGGATCTGGAAGCTGCGGTGCAGGCAGCAGAGAAGGACCTTGAAAAGGTTACAATCGAGGATGAGGTAACAGATGAAATCTGTGAGGTCTGCGGACGTAACATGGTCATTAAGTACGGTCCGCACGGAAAGTTCCTTGCATGTCCGGGATTCCCTGAGTGCCGCAATACGAAGCCGTATTATGAGAAAATCGGTGTTGCCTGTCCGAAGTGCGGAAAGGATGTCGTAATCAAGATGACCAAGAAGGGACGGCGGTACTATGGATGTATTGACAACCCGGAATGTGATTTTATGAGCTGGGGACGTCCGGTGGCCAAGAAATGCCCTCGATGCGGCGGCTATATGGTTGAGAAGGGTGCAAAACTGGCTTGTGCCGATGCACATTGTGGCTATACCGAGGCAAAAGAGCAAAAAAATGAAAAATAAAATAATTCAATTGAATAAAAAATATTGAATTGTCAGAAAAATGGTGATAAACTCATAGTTAAATCGAAACTTTTCGTCGGAGTGCGAAAGTAGTCAGGAGGATTACATGAGTGTACAGCTTCTGGATAAAACACGAAAAATAAACAAACTACTTCATAACAACAATTCATCGAAAGTCGTATTTAACGATATCTGTGAAGTGCTGACCGGAATATTGGATTCAGATATTCTTGTAATCAGTAAGAAAGGAAAAGTCCTTGGATCAAGTGTATGCAAGGGTGTGGACGAGTTGCAGGAACTCATTGTGGATGAGGTTGGTGGATTTATTGATCCGGAACTTAACGAGCGTCTGCTGGGAATTCTTTCCACCAAAGAGAATGTCAATCTGGAAACACTTGGATTCGGCGAAGAGTCAAAATGTTATCGTGCGATCATCACACCGATCGATATCGCGGGAGAGCGTCTCGGCACATTGTTTGAGTATCGCAGTGAGAAGGAATATGACATTGACGATATTATTCTGACCGAATACGGAACAACCGTTGTAGGACTCGAGATGATGCGCTCCGTGAATGAGGAGAGTGCTGAGGAAGCACGTAAAGTCGCCATTGTCAAATCGGCAATCAGTACACTTTCTTTTTCGGAGCTTGAAGCAATCACGCATATCTTTGATGAATTGGATGGTAACGAAGGAATTCTTGTGGCGAGTCGTATTGCCGACCGCGTCGGAATAACAAGATCGGTGATCGTGAATGCACTACGTAAGTTTGAGAGTGCAGGCGTTATCGAATCAAGATCTTCCGGAATGAAAGGAACTTACATTAAAGTTGTTAACGATGTCGTGTTTGAAGAGCTGGACAAGTTGAAACGCGATAAATCAAAGTAAAAAGGAGTACGCCAAAGTGTGTACCGGTCATCAAGTGGCACTCGATGACAAAATATACCATGGAATGGGGATTTTAAAGGGACTTATACAAGATATAGGTCCCTTTTTGTTTACAAATTATGCCTTTTTTGGCAAAACTACTTGTTTTTTGGAAGAAGTATACTATAATTAGTATGATAGAATAATTAGGGATACTAGGTGAAGGGGGTTCTTATGCTCAGTACAAACGCTTTTGATTATGTCAATGTATTGGATAAAGCTGCAGATGCAAGCTGGAAAAGAGAGACGGTTCTTGCCAACAATATTGCCAATGTTGATACACCCGGATACAAGAGAAAAGATCTTGATTTTGAGGGAGTCTTAAAACAGGAACTCGGACGTTGCAAACACACGTCACTGGATACGAAGATCGAGAATCTGCATATGGATCATCTGAATCCTTCTGTTTATACGGATTTGTCCAATTATTCTTATCGTCTGGATGGAAACAATGTTGATATTGATAACGAGGAAGTAGAGTATGCTTCCGAGCAGCTCCGTTATGAAGGTATTACAGCAGGAATCAACAATGAATTCAATCGTATGAAATCTGTAATCAGCTAAGGAGAATAAAACATGGGATTATTTCAGTCATTTAATATCAGCGCGTCAGGAATGACCGCAGAGCGATTCCGCACAGACATTATTGCGGAAAATATTGCAAATGTAAATACAACATCGACCGAGAGCGGCGGACCGTACCGACGCAAGATCGTTACATTCCAGGAGCGTGCAGTCACGCCGTTTAGTCAGGTGTTCTCTTCGGCATCGAAGAATCCGGCACTCGGTAATGGGGTCAAGGTGACTTCCGTGCGCGAAGATACAGAGACGGATTTTGTGAAAGAATACGATCCGTCGAATCCGGATGCGGATGCGGATGGATATGTTTCTTATCCGAATGTCAATACGGTTACCGAGATGACGAACCTGATCGACGCGCAACGTGCATACGAAGCAAATGCGACCGCGTTTGAAGCCAGCAAGAGCATGGCACAGACGGGACTGTCTATCGGACAGTAATTGACCGGAAACGTTACGATTGGTGATAAAGTAAGAAATTTTTTAAAAAAGTGTTTCGCCGGAAACAGAGAGGAATCATATGGATATTAATTCACTTGCTAGTGTCTCTTCCAATTATTTGAATACATTCACTCCGAAGACGACGGATGTGGATACCGACAAGAACAGTTTCAGTTCGGTACTTTCGGCCGCTATGCAGTCAATCGATGAGACGAACGATCTGCAGAATTCGGCGGAATCGGAAGAAATCCGTTTTGCGCTCGGAGAAGCGGATAATACACATGATCTTTTGATCGCGGAGACAAAAGCGAATATCGCGTTGCAGTATACGGTTGCAGTGCGGGATAAACTGATTGACGGATACAAAGAGATTATGCAGATGTCAATTTAATCGGAATTGGTAGGAGAGGAACAAAAGAATGCCGGAACAGTTACAAAAAATCATTAACCGTGTGGTGGAATGGTGGAAGAAATTTAATACGAAACAGAAGGCTTTGATGATCAGTCTTACAGGTATTGTGATTGTGGCACTTGTTATTCTCGGTGTTGTCATGACGAGACCGCAATATACGACATTGATTGATTGTGAGAATACGAAGAGTGCAAATCAGGTCAAGGAAATTCTTGATGGAGATGGAAGTATTGATTATAAAGTGTCAAATTCCACACATTTTGATGTGAATGTCAAGGACGAGAGTGCAGCAAATATGTTACTTGGATCCAATGACATTGCGACAGCGGGATATGATATCTCGAAAGCCGATATATCGTCTGTAGTGGATGGCAGCTTCTCACGTACCGAATCGGATAAACAGAAATTGAACAAGGCATATCTTGAACAGAAACTGGAGGAAGATCTTGCTGCAAATGATATGATCAATTCTGCCAAAGTTTCATTGGATCTGCCTACCGATGACGGAACTTTGATCTCAAGAATGCAGGAAGGCTCCGCAAGTGTATCGCTTGATCTGAAAGAGGATATGGATGAGGATCAGGCATATTCGATTGCACGATTTGTTGCAACACAGATCGGTAATGATTCGACAAAAAATATCACGATCCTTGATCAGAAGACTTCGCTTCTTTTATATTCCGGAGCAGACCAGGATTCGGGTTCTGCGGTTGTATCGACCAACCTGAGTACAAAGCAGAAAACACAAAATATGGTTAAGGATGAGGTAAAAGGCGTTCTTGTGAAGTCCGGGATCTTTTCGGATGTACAGGTTGGTTTGAACCTCGATATGAATTTCGATTCTGTTAAGAAGAATACAACGGTTTATTCGCACAATGATGGAATGGATAACGGTGAGCTGACAAGCCGTTCAGAGTATAATGCGGATGCAACCGGCGGTCAGGCTGCGGTGCCGGGAACGGATTCAAATGATGATACACCAACGTATGTGACACCGGACGGTGATATAACCGAGTCATCGGTATCCGATATCGATTCTCAATATTCGCCAAATAAGGAAGAAACGGAAACCATCAGCAATGGCGGCACAGTTGATTATACAACAAGTTCCGTTGCGGTTTCGGCAACACGGTGGGTTGTTTATGACGAGGATGAACTGAAGGCGAGCGGTCAGCTTGACGGAACAACATTCGAGGCTTTTAAGGCAGCACATAGTGATCCGGTTCAGGTACAGGCAGATCAGGAATACATCGATATGATCGCGAAAGCGACCGGCTTTGATTCGAATAATATATCATTTGTCTGCTACGAGAGACCACAGTTTGTGGAATCAAGCAGTAAGGGAATCGGACTTACGGATATCTTACAGATTGCGCTTGCGGTACTGATCTTTGCATTACTCGGATATGTTGTGTTCCGAAGCACAAGAAAACAGAGCGAAGAAGAAATCGAACCAGAGCTTTCCGTGGATGCATTGCTTGAGTCGACAGCCGATGCAACGGACGAATTGGAAGATATCGGTTATTCGGAAAAATCAGAGACACGAGTCCTGATTGAAAAATTTGTAGAAGAAAACCCGGATGCGGCAGCACTTTTGCTACGCAACTGGTTAAACGAGGATTGGGAGTAAGGTATGAGCGAATCTTACACAGGAGTGCAAAAGGCGGCTATCCTTCTGATCACATTGGGACCGGAAAAGGCAGCTACCATTTTTAAGCACCTGAAAGAAGATGAAATTGAAGAACTCACCCTTGAGATTGCGAATACGAGGAGCGTATCCCCGCAGACGAAGGAAGAAGTTTTGGAGGAGTTTTATCAGGTATGCCTCGCGCAACAGTACATTGCCGAAGGTGGTATCGGATACGCCAAGGAACTTTTGGAAAAAGCACTTGGAAGCGACAAAGCGCAAGGTGTTATTGCAAAACTGACGGCTTCGCTTCAGGTACGCCCGTTTGAATTTGTGCGTAAAACGGATCCGAGTCAGTTGCTGAACTTTATTCAGGATGAACATCCACAGACAATTGCGATGATTTTATCCTATTTAGCACCGAGTCAGGCATCCTTGGTACTTGGAGCACTTCCACCGGAAAAACAGGCGGATGTTGCGAAACGTATTGCGCTGATGGACCGTACATCGCCGGATGTTATCAAGGAAGTAGAACGTGTGTTGGAGCGCAAGCTTGCATCGCTTGTTAACCAGGATTACACGATCGTTGGCGGTATCGATGCGATTGTTAATATTTTGAACAGTGTTGATCGTGGAACGGAAAAACACATTATGGAGTCTTTGGAGATCGAGGAACCGGAACTTGCAGACGAAATCCGCAAAAAAATGTTTGTGTTCGAAGATATTTTGTTACTCGACGACCGAGCAATTCAGCGTGTGCTGCGTGATGTTGAAAACGGAGATCTTGAACTTGCACTTAAGAATACATCAGAGGAAGTTCAGAATGTTGTATTTAAGAACCTGTCCAAGAGACTTGCCGCTATGATCAAAGAGGATATGGATTTTATGGGCCCGGTACGAATGAAGGATGTCGAGGAAGCGCAGCAGAAGATCGTTGGTGTGATCCGAAAGCTCGAGGAAGCAGGCGATATCGTAATTTCACGTGGGGGAGGAGACGATATCGTTGTCTAATTTATTGAAACAATGCTTTGTGGTGAATTCGACAGAAGGAAAACGTATTATTAATTCTAATCGGCGTATGGAAGAAAGCCTGATGAAAAATGAGAGTGGCGAACATATGCAGCAGAATGACGCATCGGAATTTGATGATACAAAGTCAGAAAAAGAGCTGATCCCTACCTATGAGGAGGAGAAAGTCCGACTGGAGCAGTTACGCAAGGAAATGATTGCGGATGCACAGGCGATGGCAAATCAGATTACTTCTACGGCACAATCTGAGGCAAACGGAATCCTTGATGCTGCAAAGAAGAGTGCACAGCAGTTGTTTGAGGACCAGAGAAAGCTTGGCTATGAAGAAGGAAAACAACAAAGTGTGCAGGAACTGCAGAAGCAGAAAGAACAGCTAGAACAAGAATACAGTGGAAGAAAGCAACAGTTACAAGAGGAATACAGCGATCGCATGGAACATATGGAAAGCGATATTGTGGATGCGGTTGTGCAAGTGTTTGAAAAAGTATTTCAGATACAGTTCTCGGATAAACGTACCATGCTTTTGGCACTTGTGAAGAATACATTGATGGATGTGGATGCAGGAAATAAAGTTCGCATTCATGTCAATGAAGCTGACCATGAGATGCTCATGGAACATTTGGAAGAAATACAAAAACAAGTGGGTGGTGATGTTTCCATCGAATTTGTACAGGAAAACAAATTTGAGGATGGACAATGTCAGATTGAAACCTCCTATGGTGTGTTTGACTGTGGACTGGATGCACAGTTTACGAATCTGATCAAAGATATTCGCTCATTAGTGTAGTAACCGGGGTACGATTGGTGTTATGAGTGTAGCAGATAAGTATTTACAGCTTTTAGACAGACAATATTATAACAGCTACGGAAAAGTTGTTAAAGTTGTAGGTTTGACGATTGAATCCGTAGGACCGAAAGCACGTCTTGGAGATCTGTGCAAGATATATCCGGATGAAGACCGTGAGCAGTATGTGATTGCGGAAGTGGTCGGATTCCATGATTCGCAGCTTATCCTGATGCCGGTTGACAGCGTGGAAGGTGTTGGAGTTGGATGTATCGTAGAAAATACGGGACATCCATTATCTGTATTAGTAGGGGAAGAATTGCTCGGTCATACGCTTGACGGAATCGGAAGAATCAGTGACGGCGATGTGGAGATCCATGGAGAGTATTATCCATTGGAACAAGCTCCGCCGGACCCGATGGACAGAGAGATTATCAGTGAGGTCCTTCCACTTGGGGTGAAGGCAGTAGATGGTTTGATCACGGTTGGCAAAGGTCAGCGTATCGGAGTATTTGCAGGTTCCGGTGTTGGAAAAAGTACGCTTCTCGGTATGTTTGCACGTAATACGAAGGCAGATATCAATGTCATCGCATTGATCGGTGAGCGAGGACGAGAGGTACGTGAGTTTATTGAACGGGATCTCGGACCGGAAGGTATGGCTCGCTCCGTTGTTGTTGTGGCGACTTCGGATAAGCCGGCACTTATTCGTAATAAATGTGCGAAGACAGCAACTGCTGTGGCAGAGTATTTCCGTGACCAGGGGAAAGATGTACTTCTGATGATGGACTCTATGACGCGTTTTTCTCAGGCACAGCGTGAGATCGGGTTGGCTTCCGGCGAACCACCGGTAACAAGAGGATATCCACCGAGTGTGTATTCCGAAATGCCAAAGCTTTTGGAACGTGCGGGAACAAATGATAAGGGATCTATTACCGGATTGTACACTGTATTGGTCGATGGAGACGATTTTAATGAGCCGATTACAGATACGGCCCGAGGAATCCTTGACGGTCATATTATGCTGGATCGAAAGCTGGGACATAAGAATCATTACCCTGCAATCGATATTTTACAGAGTATTTCCCGTGTTATGAGTTCGATTGTTACCAAAGAACACAAGGAACTCGCGGGCAAGCTGAAAAATGTTCTTGCAACATACAGTGAGGCGGAAGATCTGATCAATATCGGAGCGTACAAAAGCGGTTCGAATCCGGATATCGATTATGCGATCCGTAAGATCAAAGATGTGAATGAGTTCCTGTGCCAGGGGACAGATGAAAAGTTTGCTTTTGACGAGGAAATTAAGTTACTTGCAGAGGTGTTTGCAGATTAAGAAAGCGATTGGTGATTTATGGCAAAGTTTGTATACCGAATGCAAAATATACTGAATATCAAACAGAAACTTGAGACGCAGGCGCAGATGGCGTACAGTATTGCTAACCAGAAGTATCTTGAGGAACAAAAAGTTCTGCAACAGTATCTGATTCGCAGAGTGGGATACGAGAAGCAGCTGAAGGAAGCAATGCAGGGAGATCTGAATCTGCAGGAAGTAGCACATGCACGTGCCAATGTGAATGATATGAAGACGATTGTGCGCAGGCAGATGATGCAAGTCCATACAGCGGAAAAAGCGATGGAGGACGCGCGGGTTGCGCTTAATGAGGTCATGCAGGAACGCAAGGTGCAGGAGAAGCTGCGGGAAAAGGCGTTTGAAGAGTTCAAACAGGAGCTGGCAGCGACTGAAACAAAAGAGATTGACGAGCTGGTAAGCTATACTTATAACAAGTAGAGGAGAACTTATGGCATTCAAAAAGAAAAAGAACGAAAAAGAAGTTACAACAGGCCAGAATCCAGAAGAGGAGGAAGAAAAGGCGGGCGGTAAGCTTGTACTTGCATTGGTTACGGTACTTATTATTGCAATCTGGCTTGGAATCATAGCAATTCTGATCAAGACGGATGTCGGAGGATTCGGTTCATCGGTTTTGTATCCGGCTCTAAAGGATGTCCCTTATATCAATAAAATTCTTCCGACTCCGGACAATGCAGATCTTCCTATGGAAGATACACAGAATCAATATGGTTCACTGGATGAAGCGATTGCGCGTATTAAGGAGCTGGAAGTGGAACTTGATGATGCAAAGGCTGATAAGAAAAAGAATTCTGAGACGATTGACGATTTAAAGGCGCAGATCGATGATCTGTCGACATATAAAGAGGATGAGGCGGCTTTCGAAAAAGAAAAAGAAAAGTTTTATGAAGAGGTTGTTTTTTCGGATAATGCGCCCGATATAAATGAATATAAGGCTTACTATGAGAGTATTGATCCCAAGAATGCTGAAGTCTTATATAAACAAGTAGTAGAACAGATCACCTACGATGATAAGGTTAAAGATTATGCCGACACTTACTCGAAAATGAAGCCGAAAGAGGCTGCTGCCATCTTTGATACGATGACGGACAATCTTGGGCTGGTTGCCGATATTATGAACAATATGGGCACGGAAGAGCGAGGCAAGATACTTGGCAAGATGGATGCGACGACTGCGGCGAAGCTGACGGAGATCATGGAACCGACAAAGCAGTGATCTGTTGGACACGTCAGTTTTTCAGTGGAAAACTGACGGACGACGCCAATTCTCTGGTAAAATTAGTTTGAACAGAGGGTGTTTACAGAAAGAAAGGAGGAACGTGTTTGACAAGTGCAAATGTATTTAATCTGAGTTCTGTCGGTCAGAATCAGACATTAAATGCAAATGCTGCAACAAGCAAAACAAAGGCTGGAAATTCAGACGCTGCAGTCGTATTTTCGTCCATGATGAATGTTAACTACTCTACAAAAACAAATGCGAATACAGATGACATCGCACAAACATCCATTACGACGAAACAGACGGATTGCACACAGAATGCATACACACAATATTCCAACCGGGATCGCGAAATCTCTTCGACGACAATGGAAGATAAATTAAATTCAGCAGCTGATAAGCTGGATGATTTTGATCAAAAAGTTGTCGCGAAGATTGCGGAAGATCTTGGCGTGGATGAAGATGCGGTGCGTTCCGCGATGGAAAATCTTGGATTGACAGCCTTTGGTCTTATGGATCCACAGAATCTTGTCCAGCTGGCAGTAGAGTTGACGGATGCAGCGACACCGGAAGATCTGCTGTTTCAGCCACAGTTTGTTGATCTGATGCAGGAGATGCAGACAGCACAGAATGAACTGATGGATCAACTGGAACTGATGCCGGATGAGATGCAGGACTTACTTGCACAGATGAATGTTCTGGAAAAACCTCAGATATTGGATGATGCTTCGTTTGCGGAGGTCGTTCAGGAGGTCGCAGAAACAAATATTGCTCAGGTTACTGATACGAATGTAACGGATATGCCGACACAGGAACAGACATCGGATGTAGAATATGTGGTACAGAATGAGACAATTACTGTTTCGGAAGCTGCAACAGAGAATGCAGACCAGACGAAACAGGATGGCAGCAATGCAAACGACATTTTGCAACGGGAGAATGAAGTTCACACTGCGGATCGAACGAATGCGAACGTAGCAGAGCAGACACCGGATATGGTGTTCACGACCGATCAGGTATTAGAGGAAGTTGTTCCACAGACAGAGAACAACACATATCTTTCAATTGATACGATGGACCTGATCGAACAGTTCGCCGAAAATGTCAAAGTGACAATCTCGGAGGAAACATCTTCGATGGAGATGCAGCTGAATCCGGAGAATCTCGGCAAAGTTTATCTTCAGATTTCATCCGAACAGGGAACGGTTCGCGCGCAGATTGCGGCAAGCGAAGAGGCGGTAAAGAATGCTCTTGAAACACAGATGGCTGAACTGAGGAGAACGTTGGAACAGTCGGGTGTTAAAGTGGATTCCATCGAAGTGACGGTGGCTTCGCACGAATTTGAGAGAAATCTTGAACAGGGACAGGGCCGTGAATTTGAAGAAGGACAAAGACAGCAGGAACAACAGTCACAGAGAAGAAATATTAATTTATCTTCACTGGATGAATTATCTTCGCTGATGACGGAAGAGGAAGCCTTAGTTGCCCAGATCATGAAAGACAATGGCAACTCGGTTGATCTGACAGCCTAAGGAGGAAATGATATGGCAACAACATATACCGCTGCGGTAGATAACGGTAAATTAGTGACGGATTATCAGGCAAAGAAAAAGTCTGAGGAAGCAGAGAAGAACAATGGTTCCTCACTTGGATATGACCAGTTTTTAACACTTCTTTGTGCTGAAATGCAATATCAGGATCCACTCGAGCCGACAAGTAATACAGAGTATGTTGCTCAGCTTGCAACGTTTTCACAGTTGGAGGCTACATTGTCCATGCAGCAGACACAGGAAAATGAGATGGCAAACGCTTTGGTTGGAAAGCAGGTTATTCTTAAGGTTGCAGATGAGACGACCGGAAAAGAAAACTATGTCAATGGTAAAGTGGATTATATCATGTATCAGGAAGACGGAAGCGTAATGCTCAGTGTTAACAATCGCCTATACAATGTTGATACACTTGATACGGTTGCGGATGAAAGTTATTATGATGCGGTTACCACTGCAAGAACATTCGGTGATATGATCGATCAGCTTCCGGATATTGAGAATATTAATGAGAGCTATGAGAAAGCAATCACACAGATCCGTGATCTGTATGACGGAATGACTTCTTATCAGCAGAAATATGTGGACAGTGATGATTTGACGAAACTTCAAAATTACGAGAAACGTCTTGCTGAGGTAAAAAAAGCGCATGGGAATGATAGCAGCGATAAGACGGATACCGATGGTAAAACGGATACGGAGGAAAAAGCATGAATCCGATAGCTGGTCAGTTTTCGTCGATCGAGCAGGTCAGTGATCAGTATTTAAATCAAAAAAGTGTTAATCAATCTTCAAAAAAGTCCGATATATCATTTGAGGAAGTTTTACGAAGACAACAATCTTTGAGCGCGGCGGGAAATGAGAAACTAAAATTTTCCAAGCATGCCACACAAAGGCTTGAGAGCAGAGGCATCAGTCTTTCGGATGAACAGAACATCCGCTTGCAAAGCGGCGTGGAGGAAGCAAGTGCAAAAGGGATTAACGAATCACTGGTTTTAGTCGATTCGCTGGCATTTATCGTAAATGTACCGAATAAAACGGTAGTGACAGCGATGGATCAGACGGAAACACAATCAAATGTATTTACAAATATTGATGGCGCGGTCATTATGTAGCTGGACCTTATGGAAGCTGCGGTTCCTGACTGACAGAGGGAACCAATCCGGCCATCACAGGAGGTCAATGTACTATGATGAGATCAATGTACTCTGCTGTGTCCGGACTTAAGACACATCAGACACGAATGGACGTTATCGGTAATAATATCGCTAACGTTAACACCGAAGCATTTAAAGCTTCGAATGTACGATTCAATGAAATTATGTATCAGACATTATCGTCTGCATCCGGCGGTAACGGCACGACCGGTATCGGTGGTGTCAACGCAAAGCAGATCGGTCTTGGTGTAAGCACCGGATCGACAACGGTAAATATTACCGGTGCAGGTGCATCGGAGACAACGGGAAATCCGTTCGATTTGAAATTTACAGACAGCCAGTCGACAAATTTTTTTATCGTAAGTGACGGAACCAATCGCTTTTTTACAAGAGCAGGTTCGTTTTATGTGGATGGTAACGGATATCTTTGTATGAGTTCTACCGGATATACCCTTCAGGGATGGCAGGTAGATCCGACAACCGGAGAAGTACGAAAAGACATTGTATCTGCGCTTCAGGTTATGTCTCCACAGAATCAGACGGCTTCACCGGAAGCGACAACGAAGGCATATGTATCCGGTGTACTTGATAAAAAGGATACGAACGTTACCAGCGAGGACGGATATACGATGACATTAGGATTTTTCGATAATCTCGGATATTCCTATACCGCAAAATTTGCTGTAAAACCCCGTGAAAACAGTACGGTTGACGGACAGTACCACATCACGCTGACGGATATCATTGATTCGAAGAGCAAGTCGATTCTGGGAACGACGGATACCGATAAACAGCAGAAAATTCAGGCAGTATTCGGTAACGGATATGATATTGATTTTGATGCGAACGAAGGTACTTTCGTATCAATCGGCGGAAATAAACAGACAAGTCAGATGCTTAATCTTTCGGCTTTGACAACCGGATATACAACAAATAACGGCAACGGACAGAATGTTACCAGTAATTTCCAGAATGTTGAGATCGATTTCTCAAAATGTATGAATTACAACAACGGCGGAACTTCCACATTAAAGATGTTAAAGGGAGATACGACCGGAGATGGAGCAGGAAAGAAGCTCGGTGCTCTGACCGGCATTTCCATCGATCAGCAGGGACTTATTCACGGATCTTATGACAATGGTAATACGGTTGTCTTAGGACAGATTCCGGTTGCACAGTTTGCGAATGCATCCGGATTGGAAAAAGTTGGAAACAACTGTTACCAGACGACTCTTAACTCCGGCGAATTCGACGGAATCGGCGTGGAAGTCAGCGCGGATGGTAGTGCGATCAACTCCGGAGAGCTTGAGATGTCAAACGTTGATCTGTCCGGACAGTTTACGGATATGATCGTTACGCAGCGTGGTTTCCAGGCAAATTCCCGCGTTATCACAGTGTCGGATACGTTGCTTGAGGAACTGATCAATCTGAAGAGATAATTCTTTGTCTGACAGGAAAATACATAAAAATGCGATGGGAAATGAGAATTCGTCATTTCCCATCATTTTTTTACCCTTTTTACCAAAAAGAAAGTAGACAAGTAAACAAAAGTTTAGTAGAATATATAAAAGGGTCACTAGGTTGATTTCGCTTATTAGCCTGACCTGAATTTGTAAAATGGAAGGTGCGTTATATATGGATATAGCATCCTTGGGCGGAATCCTATTTGGATTGGCAATGGTTTTATTTGGTATTATTAACAGTGGTGGCGGTATAGATGCGTTGGTTAACAACTTTTTCGACCTTCCGTCTGTCGCGATCACCATCGGTGGTTCACTTGCCTCAACAATTGGTTGCTATAAGCTGCCGGATTTTATCAACGGATTGAAAGCAATCACTTTGATTTTTAAGGATAAGAAGAGTGATCCGTCAGAAATTATAAAGTCAATCATCGATCTGGCCAATGTCGGGCGAAAAGACGGTCTGCTTGCCCTGGAAGAAGCTGCAAATGGTCTGGAAGATGAATTTCTAAAGAAAGGAATCCTTCTTGTTGTGGATGGTACGGATCCGGAACTGGTCCGCGCAATTCTTGAGACGGATCTGATGTGTCTGGAGGACCGGCATAAGAGTGTGACATCCGTCTGGGAAAAATGGGCAGAGATGGGACCTGCCTGGGGTATGATCGGTACGCTGATCGGATTGATCAACATGCTGCAGAAACTGGATGATCCTTCTGCAATCGGACCGCAGATGTCGGTTGCCCTCGTGACGACGCTGTATGGTTCATTGATCGCGAACTGGCTATGTGCGCCGGTTGTTGGAAAATTGAATACAAATAATAGTAGGGAAGTGGTAAACCGACAGATTACCATAGAGGGACTTCTGTCGATTCAGGCAGGAGAGAATCCTCGAGTTATTGAGGAAAAATTAAAGTCGTTCCTTTCTCCTACGAATAGAGGCCAGATTGGCGGTGATAATGCCGGAGGTGAGGAATAGTGCCTAAGAAGAGACCTGAGGATCCACCAAAAGGTTCCCCGGCGTGGATGTCGACATTCTCCGATCTGATGAACCTTCTATTATGCTTTTTCGTTTTGCTTTTTTCGATGTCCACGGTTGATGCGGATAAATTTCAGCAGGTGATCGCTTCGCTGCAGAGCAGTGTAAGTATCTTGCCTGCAGGTGGCGCGAGCATCGGAGAGGGAGAGATGATCTCTGCCGGAGTTAGACAATTGGAGTTTATGGATTCTTATTATAATGAGATCGCAAATTCCGCTGCACAGGATAGCGAAGACCAGACGGATGGAAAGGATTCCGTTCAGAAAGCATACGAAAAAGAAGGACTTGCCGAGTCAGAGAAGATGGCAGAAGAAATCCAGAATGCGCTTAATGCTTCGGAACTTGGCTCCAAGGTGGATGTGGATTTTAACGCAGAATATGTACAGCTTAATTTAAACGGCGCAATCCTGTTTGATTCCGGTCATGCAGATCTGGTAAGCGGAGCAATTCCAATCGTAGACAAGATTGGAAAGGCGCTTGAAAAGTATGACACCAACGTTATTGAAATAGAAGGACATACGGATAATGTTCCGATACGTCATAATGCTAAATATGAGAGCAATGAGATCCTTTCTGTATATCGAGCTTTGGCGGTAGCGCAGAGACTTCGCGATCATACAAAACTTGATCCTAAGTATATCAAGTTCGCCGGACGTGGCGATTATGTTCCGATTGCTGACAACAGTACACCGGAAGGCCGTGCACGTAACCGACGTGTGGAAATAAAAGTATATAATTCTTATAATTCGAATGTGAATTAGGAGGAAAAGATAAGAAATATGAAGAAAAATTTGATTTCAGTACTGATACTTGCGTTGGTGTTTGCCAATTTTGTTCTGACAGCAATTTTGATGTTCAGTGTGCTGCCGGAAACAAAGAAGGCAAATAACCTTATTGAAAAAGTATGCTCGGCAATTGACCTGGATTTGAATAGTGGAGCAGCAAGTGGAGTCTCTAACGTTCCAATCGATCAGCAGGATATTTATAAAGTCAATGCCGGAGAAAAAATCACTACGAATCTTGCAAAAGATCCTGATGGAAAGAATCATTATGCAGTACTTAAAGTGTCATTGGTGCTGAATAAGAAGAGCGATAATTACGCGACTTACAATCAGGATTTCTTTACGAGTCAGGATGAGACGATAAAGAATGATATCATTCAGGTAATCGGTAATTACACACTTGATGAGTTTGAATCAAATAAAGATGCAGCAAAGGAAGAAATCCTTTCGGATATGCAGGAACTGTTTGGCGCAGATCTGGTTGTCGGAGTCAATTTTTCCGAATCGACATCTGAGTAAAATGGTAAGACTGACCGATGCGGTACATTTGTTTTGTACCGCTAAGATTGCGGTACATCTGTGATGTATCGCTAAAATTTTGGTACATCTTTGGTGTATCGCCAAAAATGTGGTGCATTTTTGAAGCTCCGCATGATATACAGGTGGTGAGAGACAGATGGGTGACGTATTATCTCAGAATGAGATAGACAGTTTGCTGGCTGCGTTAAGCACAGGTGAGCTGGATGTAGAAGAAATTAAAGACAGTGATGAAAAACAGGTTAAAGAGTATGATTTTGCCCGTCCTTCCAAATTTTCCAAGGAGCATCTTCGTACCTTGGAAATTATTTTTGAGCATTATGGAAGATTGCTTTCCACAAACCTTCCGGTTTATCTGCGCAAAAATGTGCAGGTTGAAGTGATGAATTCGGAGGCGGTAACGTACTCGGAATTCTCGAATGCATTATCAAATCCGGTGTTGCTTGGAATTGTTAATTTCGCCCCATTGCAGGGCAATATTATCATAGAGATGGCATCGACGCTTGGATATACGATCGTTGATCGAATGCTTGGCGGACGTGGCGATCCGATTGGTAAAGTAAGGGAATTTTCGGAAATTGAACTTCTTATCATAGAACGCATTATGATCGTATGTGTGAATCTGCTCAAGGAACCATGGGAAAATGTTGTGGATATTCATCCGCGGCTGGAACGGATAGAGACGAATTCACAGTATGCACAGATCATATCACCGAGCGAAATGATCGCAATTGTGACGATCAATATGAAAATCGGTGAGGTAGAAGGATTGATGAATATATGTCTTCCATATATTACTTTGGAAGATGTTATCGATAAATTGAATACCAAGTATTGGTATTCCAATATGCAGGATCAGGATAACAACAGTTATGCAGATGCAATTGAATCTCTGATCCAGCGGGCACAAATACCTGTGAAAGCGGTATTGGGCACCAGCTCAATTTCGGTAAATGATTTTGCAATGCTGCAACCGGGAGACATTATAAAGCTTGATCGTAATGTTGATGATGAACTGGATGTCTACGTCGGAAATATTCGAAAATTTACTGCATTGCCCGGTTCTTCGGGCGACAATTATGCAGTTAGGGTCACTTCGGTGATCAGAGAGGAGCAATAAACGTATGGATGGAATTTTATCGCAGGAAGAAATTAACGCACTGCTGAACAAGCCCGGCGGATCGGGAGCAGATACGGCAGAAGCGGAACTTTCAGAAGCTGAAATTGATGCGATTGGGGAGATTGCCAATATCAGTATGGGTACGGCTGCGACAACGTTGTTTTCTCTCGTTAATCGCAAGGTAGAGATTTCAACTCCGGTTGTATCTTATGCAACCTGGGATGACGTTGTAACAAAGTATGAGAGACCATGTGTATTTATCCGAATTGCGTATACAGTTGGTTTGGACGGAAGCAATATTCTTGTACTGAAAGAAAACGATGTTAAGATCATCACGGACCTTATGATGGGCGGTGATGGAACAAATACAGAGGGAGAACTCGGAGAACTTCACCTGAGTGCAATCAGTGAAGCAATGAATCAGATGATGGGATCATCTGCGACATCCTTGTCCTCCATGCTGAATAAGAAAATTGACATCAGCCCGCCAAAGGCAGATTTGGTTGATCTGACAGGAGAGATTGATGAGGGTGAGATTGATGAGTTCCTGACGGGGAAATTTGTTAAAATTTCATTCCGTATGGAAATCGGAGACCTTGTTGATAGTGAAATCATGCAGCTTTATCCAATCTCGTTTGCAAAGGAGATGTGTGCGGGTGTGACACACAACATGGAGATGGATAGCAGTAGTATGAAGGAAGAACCGGCTCAGACTCCACAACCGGAGTCGCAGGCGGCACCGCAAATGAATACGCAGCCGCAGATGAATGCGCAACCGCAAATGGGACAGCCCCAGATGAATCAGCAGATGATGGGACAACCGATGATGGGACAACCGATGATGAATCAGCCGATGATGGGGCAGCCAATGATGGGCCAACCGATGATGAATCAGCAGGTCAATGTGCAACCGGCGCAGTTTACTGCTTTCTCCGGAGGAAATTTTGGAAACTATCAGCCGGAAAATATTGATTTAATCATGGATGTTCCGCTTGAAGTTACAGTTGAGCTTGGACGAACAAAGAAATCAATTTCTGATATTCTTGATTTTGGTCCGGGTAAGATCATTGAGCTTAACAAGATAGCCGGAGAACCAATTGATGTGCTCGTCAATGGAAAGTATGTTGCGAAGGGAGAAGTAGTGGTCATTGAAGAAAGTTTCGGTGTTCGTATCACGGAAATTGTTAATTCTTCAAAGCCGCCACAGGCATAAAGTGTAATGGTAATGTTATTATCGAGTGCCATACATAGTCTGGTACAATTGATCGGAGCACTTATTATCTTTGCTTTTGTGCTTGGTGTTACGTATCTTACAACGAGATGGATGGGCGGCTTTCAGAAAAGCCGCAGTAACAACAAAAATTTGCATGTTATTGAGACCATCAGTGTCGGAAATAACAAATATATCAGTATCGTTGAAGCGGGAACGGTATATTTGGTGGTATCCGTCGGTAAAGATGAAGTTCATCTTCTTACCCGATTGACGAGAGAACAGTTAAAAGATTTTTCGTTTGAACATCAGGGAGAAAAGGAAAAACAGGAATCCTTCGCAGAGATTTTTGGTAAGTTTAAGGATAAGTTACCAAAGAAACAGGATTAATATGAGCAGAGGAAAAAAGATTTACTGTGTGGCGAGTTTTACTTTTGCCTGCGCGGTTTTGATAATTACAATTGCATTATGTTTGCTGCATCCGACAACAACTTATGCAGCATCGACAAACCAGAGCCAATCGGCAACGGGAAGTTCGGAAGTTGCCAATCATAATGATCAGACCAATGGTTTGTCTATTACTTATAATAATGAAAACGGATCGCTTTCCACGCCGGTCAGAATGCTTTTGGTGTTGACTGTTTTATCACTTGCACCGTCAATTTTGATCATGATGACGTCATTTACACGAATTATCATTGTATTGCATTTTGTGCGTACGGCGATCGGAACACAGACGGCTCCGCCGAACCAGATACTGATCGGTCTGGCTTTATTTCTCACAGTATTTATTATGTGGCCGACATTTCAACAGATTAATAAGGATGCGATCCAGCCACTTGACCGTGGTGAGATTACCCAGACGGAATTTCTGAAGAAGGCAGAAGAACCGATTCGTGAGTTTATGATCAAGGACGCAAAGATTCAGATCCGTGACATTAATCTGTTTACAGAAATTTCAGGAGAAACCTACGAAGATGATAAGGAACTGTCGGATGTACCTTTTACGACATTGGTTCCGGCGTTTATTTTGAGTGAGCTACGCAAGGCCTTTATTATGGGATTTCTAATCTATATCCCGTTTATTGTTATTGATATGGTTGTATCATCGGTTCTTATGTCTATGGGTATGATGATGCTTCCGCCGACGACGATTTCTCTTCCGTTTAAGATACTGTTGTTTATTCTTGCGGATGGATGGAATTTGGTTATCGGTTCTTTGGTTCAGACGTTTTACTAGGAGGTGTCTGTATGATTTCAGAGGGTGCAGTACTTGATATTGCAAGAGATGCCATATATACGATCATCATTACATCGGCACCGCTTCTTTTGGTGTCACTGATCATCGGTTTGATTGTGAGTATTTTTCAGACCGTTACATCCATTCAGGAGCAGACACTTACCTTTGTCCCGAAGATACTCGGTGTATTTGTGACATTATTAATTTGTGGATCATGGATGTTAAATAGCATGTCAAGCTTTATTGAGAGACTATGGTCCAATTTTAGTTATTACCTGAGTTTAGGATAGTTTCATGGTTAACTTTACATTTACTCTGGATAATTTTGAATATTTTCTTTTGATTCTGGTGCGGATTACCTGTTTTGTATATGTTGCGCCTCTGTTAGGGCAGACGGGGATTCCGAATCAGGTGAAGATCGGATTGTCATTTTTTACTTCGATCCTTTTATATAGTGTGGTCGCAAGACCGGAGTTTTCCTATGAAAGCTTAGTCGGTTATGCGGTGGTTGTGTTAAAAGAAGGAATTACAGGACTGCTCATTGGTTTCGCTGCAAATATCTGTAATTCTATTGTTTTGTTTGCCGGTACCGTCATTGATATGGATATTGGTCTGTCGATGGCATCCGAATTTAATCCGGATATGGGAACAGAAGTGACTTTAACCGGTAATTTTTATTATTATCTGGTTATGATTTTAATGATCACTTCAAATTTTCATACCTATCTGATTCAGGCGATTGCGGACTCGTTTAGCGTGATCCCGATTGCCGGACAGGTATTTGACTGGGATCATATGCTCAATACCATTGTGCGATATATGGGAGATATATTTGTGATCGGCTTTCGCATTTTTCTTCCGTTTTTTGCCTGCATTATGATTTTAAACTGCGTACTTGGAATTATGGCAAAGGTTGCACCGCAGATGAACATGTTTTCTGTAGGTATGCAGCTAAAGGTACTGGTTGGATTTGTGGTAATTTTTCTGACGGTTTTTTTGCTGCCAGATGTAGCCAATATGATTCTGAAAGAAATAAAGACGATGGTGAGGTTAATTGCCGAAGGAATGTATTAGCAAAGAATATCATAACCGAATAATGAAATTGAATCTGCAATGGTTTGCCAAGGATGGCGAGGGCGGAGAAAAGACGGAGCCTGCAACTGCAAAAAAGTTGAAGGATGCTCGTGAGGAAGGAAAAGTTGCCAAAAGCAAGGAACTGACGGCAGCTTTCGGTCTGATCGTTCTGTTTTTATGTCTGAAGATCTTTATTTCGTATGTGGGAGAAAGCCTGATCAATCTCTTTCCTGCAATTTACAATACCATGGCAGATTTTGTCCGTATTAACGAGGGAGCATTGTCGGCACAGGCAGTGTCATCCCTGTTTTTTGACGTTATTATACGTTGGCTGCTGATTGTTCTTCCATTTTTTGCATTTGGTTTTGTGATTACGATATTGGTCAGTATTGTACAGGTCGGATGGAAGGTTTCCACGAAGCCAATGAAACCGGAACTGAGTAAATTCAATCCAATTAACGGATTTAAAAGAATCTTTTCAAAGGATTCGATTTTTCAACTATTGTTGTCAATCGTTAAGATCGGTCTTATCGGCTATATTGCATACTCATCATTGAAAGATCGTGTGAATGACCTGCTTATTTTATATGATCTGTCGATGAATCAGGCAGTGGCGTTGGTCGGCACACTGATTATAGATATTGGACTTAAGATCAGTCTGGTCTATCTTATTATTGGAATCGCAGATTTTGCATATCAGAAATATAAATTCAATGATGATATGAAGATGACCAAGCAGGAAGTAAAGGATGAATATAAGAATACGGAGGGTGATCCGCAGATTAAAGGACGTCAGCGTCGTAAGATGCAGGAAGTTTCGCAAAAGCGTATGATGCAGGACGTGCCAAAAGCAGATGTTGTCATTACAAACCCGACACATTTGGCTGTTGCTTTAAAATATGATGCTGAGGTAAGTTCGGCTCCGGTTGTGCTTGCCAAAGGAGAAGATTTTCTGGCGCAGAGAATTAAGGAAGTCGCTCGAGAAAATCAAATTGAGATTGTGGAGAATAAGCCACTCGCGCGAATGCTTTACCACAATGTAGATATCGGAACAGAGATTCCGCCGGAACTGTATCAGGCAGTTGCGGAAGTACTCGCAGTCGTATTTCAAACCAAAAACAAATAAAAACGACTGGGTACGTAAACATTTTGTATATATGAGAGAAAGGAGGTAATGTGCGATGTTGAAGAAAGCGGATATCGGAGTTGGACTATATTTGCTGGCGGCTGTTGTGTTTTTCATTGTGCCGATCCCATCCATACTGCTGGATGTGATGCTTGCGATCAACATTTCCATTGCCCTCATCATTCTCTTTAATGTATTGTTTGCGAAAGAAGTACTGGACATGTCTTTCTTCCCAACGTTGCTGTTGTTTACGACGATCTTTCGAATTTCGCTGAACGTATCATCCACTCGTCTGATTCTTCTTACAGGCGATCCGGGTAACGTTGTACGAACATTCGGCAGTTTCGTTGGTGGCGGTAATATGGTCGTTGGTACGATCGTATTCATTGTTTTGGTATTGATCCAGTTTATTGTTATCAACAAAGGTTCCGAGCGAGTATCTGAGGTAACAGCTCGATTTACATTGGATGCAATGCCCGGTAAACAGATGGCAATCGATGCCGATCTGAATACCGGAGCGATCACAGATCAGGAAGCAAAAGAACGAAGAGAGAAGATTCAGCGTGAGTCCAGTTTCTTCGGCGCCATGGATGGTGCGACAAAGTATGTAAAGGGAGATGCGACCGCAGGTCTTATCATCACTTTTATCAACCTGATCGGTGGTACGATCATGGGAGTAACCAATATGGGACTTGGATTCAATGATGCGATCCAACAGTTTGGACTCCTGACGATCGGTGACGGACTCGTTTCCCAGATTCCGTCGCTTCTCATTTCTCTGTCAACCGGTATTCTTGTCACGAAGGGCTCCAATGAGGCTGATTTCTCAGGTGTTTTGGTTAAGCAGTTATTTGGTGTGCCTCGTGTATTATATATTGTAGGTACGGTTATCATTTTCCTTGGTGTTGCAACGCCTCTTAATCTGGTACTTTTTGTGGGACTTGGTGTTGCGTTTCTGCTGACCGGAAGAAGCATCAGTCAAAATATCGGGGAGGAAACGATCGAAGAGGAAGTACAACAGGCAGAAACGGAAGCGGAAGAAATCCGTAAACCGGAGAATGTCGTATCGCTTTTGCAGGTGGATCCTATCGAATTGGAATTTGGATATGGAATTATTCCGCTTGCGGATGTGAATCAGGGCGGAGATCTTCTTGACCGAGTGGTTATGATCCGAAGACAGATCGCATTGGAACTTGGTACGGTTGTTCCTATCATTCGTCTCCGAGACAATATTCAGCTGAATCCGAATCAGTATATTATCAAGATCAAAGGTATTCAGGTAACGGAAGGAGAGATTCTGTTTGATCATTATATGGCAATGAATCCGGGATACGTGGAGGAAGAAATTACAGGTATTCCTACCTATGAACCTTCTTTCCATCTGCCTGCGATCTGGATTACGGAAGCACAGAGAGAACGTGCGGAAAGTCTTGGATATACAGTCGTTGATGCGCCATCCATTATTGCTACGCATTTGACGGAGGTAATTCGAAGCCATATTGCGGAACTCCTTACAAGACAGGATGTGCAAAATCTGGTCAACAATCTCAAGGAGAGCAATCCGGTGCTTGTGGACGAACTTACACCGAAACTGCTTGGACTTGGTGAAATACAGAAGGTACTCCAGAACCTTTTGGAGGAAGGTATTTCGATCAGAGACCTTCTTACGATTTTTGAGTCACTTGCTGATCATGCTCAGACAACGAGAGATACGGATGTATTGACGGAGTATGTGCGTCAAAGCTTAAAACGTGCAATCTCCAATAAGTATTTCCCGGCGAATGAGACTACAAGCGTGATTACGCTGGATCCGAAAGTGGAGCAGGAAATCATGTCTTCTGTCAAGCAGACAGAACAGGGGGCATATCTTACGATGGATCCTGAGAAGACCAAGGCAATTATGGACTCGGTCGGAACAGAAATTCAGAAGCTGGAAGGAATCGGCAAAGCGCCGATCATCATTACATCGCCGATCGTGCGTATGTATTTTAAGAAACTTACGGAAGATTATTTCAAAGATTTGATCGTAGTGTCGTATAATGAGGTAGAGTCCGACGTAGAACTACAATCAGTAGGGATGGTGACAGCGTAAATGACAATCAACAAATTTCAGGGTAAGACAGAAGAAGAAGCAATCGCAAAGGCAAAGCAGGAATTCGGTGAAAATGCAGTTATTATGAATGTAAAAGAAGTAAAACCAAAGGGATTGTTTCGAGCATTCAAAAATTCAACATATGAGGTGACTGCAGCAATGGAGGAGAAGGAACAGTTTGTTAATCCGAAACGCGCGCTTCAGAACACAAAGAAGTTTCATGACAGTATCAATTTGTCTGCAGATGAAAAGATTGATATTCCAAAGCCTGAAGCAAAACCGGATTTTCGTGAACTTATACAAAAGACAATGCCGAATTCATCGAGGATGCAGGAACCGGAAGAAAAAAAGATTGAGCAGCGGCTGGATGACCTGTCTAATCGTATAGAGGAGAGCCTTGCCAGGACACCTAAGGGCGAGAAGCCGGAGGCAGAAAATCCGGTCAAAGAGAAGCCTTCTTCGGAGGAGTTTCACTTTGTTCGCATTTTGTACAGTACATTATTAAAAAATGAAGTGAATGAGAAATATGTGAATCAGATTCTGGATGAAATTGAGAAATTCATTCGGCCTGGCAACAGTGTAGATGTGATTCTGTCAAATGTATATCAGAAACTGATTCTTCGTTTTGGACAGCCTAAGACAATTGATCTGTCGGGATCTAAGCCGAAAATTCTGTTTTTTGTTGGTCCGACAGGAGTCGGAAAGACAACAACGATTGTCAAGATCGCATCCAAATATAAGGTAGAGTATGATAAGAAAGTGGCTTTTATTACTGCTGACACTTACCGTATTGCGGCGACGGAACAGCTTCAGGTATATGCAAATATTCTTGATGCGCCGATGGCAATTGCGTATTCACAGGCAGAGCTTAATGATTCCATCGCTAAATTTGAGGATTATGACCTTGTGTTTGTGGATACAGCCGGTTTCTCGCATAAAAATGAAAAGCAGCGCAATGACATGAAGACGCTTCTTGGCGGAGTGAGTGAAGAATACAATAAGGAAGTTTATCTGGTACTCAGTGCAACGACGAAATATATGGACCTTCTGGATATTGTGGACAGTTATCGTGAAATCGCAGATTATAAGCTGATCTTTACAAAACTTGATGAGACGACTACGTATGGAAATCTGCTGAATATAAAATTATATTCCGGAGCGGATCTCTCCTATACGACAAATGGTCAGAATGTGCCGGATGATATAGAAGTGTTCGATACGCAGAAGATTGTTAAAAAGTTATTGGGAGGCAATTCGTAATGGATCAGGCACAACAGTTACGCAATGTTATCAAAAAACAAAATAAGATCAATCAGAATGTGGCAAGGGTTGTAACTGTGACAAGCGGTAAGGGTGGTGTCGGTAAATCCAATCTTGCTGTCAATCTTGCGGTACAGCTGCGTAAAGCCGGAAAGCGCGTTGTGATTTTTGATGCAGATTTTGGTTTGGCAAATGTCGAAGTGATGTTTGGTGCTATTCCGCAGCACAATCTTTCGGATTTTATATATCGAGGTAAAGGAATCAAAGAGATTATTACACCGGGACCGATGGATATTGGCTTTATTTCCGGGGGATCAGGTATTATCGGACTCAATAATCTGTATAGAGAACAGATTATGTATCTGGTTAAATCAATTAATGAGTTGAATGATCTTGCGGATTTCATTATTATAGATACAGGGGCTGGAATATCCGATCAGGTTTTAGAGTTTGTTATGGCAAGTCCGGAGGTGCTTCTTGTGTCAACACCGGAACCGAGTTCTCTTACGGATTCTTATTCACTTTTGAAGGCCTTATATCGGAATCCGAATTTCGTGGCAGGCGGAACAACCATTCATGTCGTCTCGAATCGTGTTACGAGTACCGATGAGGGACAAGGCGTGTATGATAAACTCAATTCGGTAGTATTTCAGTTTTTACATGGCAAGTTAAATTATCTTGGCATGATTCCGCAGGATGCGGCGTTGGAAAAAGCGGTACGACAGCAACAGCCGGTATCTTTGCTGGAACCCAATTCGAGGTCTGCTCAGGCGTTTGAGATACTTGCCGGTAATCTGCTGAACGGAATGCATAATCAGGTTACGATGAGAAAAGGAATCGGTCAGATGTTTTCCAGTTTTTTATCAGGGCATAAGTAGGAGAATGAGCGTATGAATTTTTCCAATATCATAATTCCAGGTGACAAAATTGATATTCGCCTGTTGCATCAGATGAATGCAGAGGACAATGGCGGTCAGAAGGCCAAAGTGTATAAAAGCAATGTCTGCGAATTTATCTCTGACCAGGAGATGGAGATACTGATGCCGATACAGGGAAGCCGTATGGTTTTGCTGCAGATAGGAGCAGAGTGTCAATTTGTTTTCTATACAAGGAGAGGACTCTACAGTTGTGATGCAATTGTGCGTGAGCGATACCGCAAAGATAATTTGTATCTTTTACGGATTCTTTTTCGTACGGAACCGAAGAGATTCCAGAGAAGAGAGTTTTTCCGTATCGATTATGTTACAGAGATGCAGTTGTTGGAAATCACAGAGGAAGTTGCTGCGTTAAAGACAACGGAACTGTTGTTCATGGAGAGCCAGGATATCAAATACATAGATCACAAGAAAAAAGCGATGATCTGTGATATCAGTGGCGGAGGGGTACGATTTACCGGAGATACACCGCTTGAGCCTGGTCAGTTTGTACTTTTGACATTCCGGCTGGTTAATGAAAATACCGATGAGTGTTTTTATCTTGTGAGTCAGATTGTCGCAATACAAAAAGAAGATTCGGACCGTTACAGCTGCAGAGCAAAGTTTATTTTCAAAGATCTGAAGGACAGAGAAAAAATTGTACGGTTTGTTTTCGAAGAAGAGCGGAGAATTCGCAGGAAAGAAGTTGGGTGATTGGAATGAAGAAAAACATATTGGTAGTTGATGATTCTGCACTCATGAGAAGAATTATTTGTGATATAATCAATTCGGATGAAAATTTTCAAGCAACTGATTTTTGCAGAGATGGTCTTGAGGCGTATGAAAGACTTAAAGTAAAGTCATACGATGGCGTTGTATTGGATGTCAATATGCCGCGAATGGATGGACTTCAGTTGTTGGAACGATTGCAAAAAGAAGGTATCAAAGCAAAAGTTGTTATGGTCAGTACCTTAACAACCAAAGATGCCGAGGTTACCATTCTTGCGATGGAGCGTGGAGCAATTGATTTTGTGACCAAACCGAGTAATGTGATCGAAGCCAAAGGTGAAGTGTTTAAAAAACAGTTGTTGTCTGTTCTTACCGCAGTATATGATACACAGGTGTATAAACGTAACACACCTATAAGTCCAAAGCTTGTTACAGCGGTTAAACATATTAAGCCGGTCAGAACAGATAAGAAGCTGGTTGCTCTTGCGTGTTCAACCGGAGGACCGAAGGCGTTGCAGAGTGTAATTCCGTATTTGCCGAAAAATTTGGATGCTCCGATGGTGCTGGTACAGCATATGCCACCGGGATTTACCAAATCGATGGCTGACCGTTTGAATGAGTTGAGTGAAATCTCTGTAAAAGAAGCACAGGAAGGCGATATCCTTGAAAAAGGACATGTTTATGTGGCTCCGGGGGGCAAACATATGGAAGTAGTTAAGATGCGGGATGGCTCGCATAGGATTGCACTGAATGATATGCCTCCGATTGGCGGTCTTCGCCCTTGTGCAAATATTATGTTTGATTCGCTGACCAAGACGGATTACGATGAAATTATTTGTATTGTACTTACCGGAATGGGAGCGGACGGAACCAACGGAATACTGTCACTGAACAGGAAAAAACCAATCCATGTAATCGCGCAGGATGCTCAGACGTGTGTTGTATATGGAATGCCAAGGGCTATTGCAGAAGCAGGAATGGTTGATGAGATGGTTCCTCTTGAACAGGTTGCTAAAACAATCACAAAGAATGTGGGGGTAAAATAGTATGGATGTAAGCCAGTATCTAGAAATATTTATTGATGAGAGTGCAGAACATTTGCAAACTTTGAGTGATTGCATTATGACTCTTGAAAAAGAACCGGACAACAAAGACACCATCAATGAAGTTTTCCGTGCCGCTCATTCATTAAAGGGTATGGCAGGCACGATGGGCTTTAAGAGAATGCAGCATTTGACACATGATATGGAGAATGTGTTCCAGGAAGTGCGCAGTGATAAAATCCCGGTTGACAGTCCGATGATCGATCTGCTTTTTAAGTGTCTGGATGCCATTGACGGTTATCTTGAAAATATTAAGGCCACATCAGATGAGGGTACGGAAGATAACGAGATTATCATTAAGGAACTCAATGATTTTATTGCAAAAGCAAATGGTGAGGCTGCTGAAGCTGCTCCGGCAGTGACAGAGGGAACACAACCTGCTGCAGCAACAGAAAAGTCTGAGAGCACCGGATTTGAAAAATTTGAACTGAGCAACTCTGAGCGTAAAGCGGTTGAGACTGCAAAAGATAGCGGATTACATATCTATGGTGTCAAAGTGACGATTGATCCGGAATGTCTGCTTAAGGCTGCACGCGCATTTCTTGTATTTAAAGCGGTTGAAGAACTTGGAGAAATTTTGGTGTATCGTCCAAGTTCACAGGATATTGAAGACGAAAAATTTGAATTGGAATTTAGCTTTTATGTAGGATCTCAGGAGAGTCTGGATAAGATTCTTGCTGCAGCAAAGAAAGTGTCTGAGATTGCGGATGCAATCGGAGAAGAGATCACTGATTTCTCATCTGCGGAAGAAACAGCAAAGAAGGAAACACCACAGACAGAAGCAGCAAAGGCGGTACCGGCGAAACCACAGGTGAAAGCTCCGGAAAAGAAATCCGGTACACCGGCAAAGAAAGCGAATGGCGGAAAACCTGCAACAAACCGTACGGTACGTGTAGACATTGAAAAACTGGATGCTTTAATGAATCAGGTATCCGAGCTTATTATTGCAAAGAACAGTCTGGTGTCAATCAGTTCTACAGAGAGCGGAAGTCTCAACAATCAGGGATTCCATGAACAGATTGAATATTTGGAGCGTATTACAACGAATCTGCATGAATCGGTTATGAAGGTACGAATGGTACCTATCGAGAGTGTTGTTAATAAGTTCCCAAGAATGATCCGTGATCTCTCTCGTACATTAAATAAGAAGATGGAACTGGTTATGACCGGTGAGGACACAGAACTGGATCGTACGGTTGTGGATCAGATCGGAGATCCATTGCAGCATTTGCTTCGTAATTCCGCAGACCATGGTCTGGAAGATACAGAACTTCGTATTCAGCGAGGAAAGCCGGAAGTCGGAAACATTTTCCTCAATGCATATCAGGAGGGAAATAATGTCATCATTCAGGTAGGTGATGATGGTAATGGTATCGATACGGATGCGGTTAGAGAAAAGGCGGTCGAGAGAGGTATTATTACACCGGAGCAGGCTGATGCAATGACACAGAAAGAAATCATCAATCTGTTGTTTATACCAAGTTTCTCAATGGCGAAGAAGATTACGGATATTTCTGGCCGAGGCGTTGGGCTTGATGTTGTTAAATCCAATATTGAACAGCTTGGCGGTGATGTGGAAGTACAGACAAAACTCGGAGAGGGTACAACCTTTACCGTACGTCTGCCGCTTACTCTTGCTATCATTCAGGCACTTATGGTTGAAGTCCGCGATGAAAAATATGCGATCGCATTAGGCTCTATTGCCAATATTGAGAATATTCCGGTTACGGATATCAAGTATGTAGAAGCAAAAGAAGTTATTCATCTCAGAGGCAACGTTATTCCACTTATTCGTTTGGATAAGATCCTTGATATTGAGCCTCTGGAGAATGGACCGGAGAACCTTACCGTTGTAATTGTGAAACGTGGTGACAGTCAGGTTGGACTTGTTGTTGATAAGCTGATCGGTCAGCAGGAAATCGTAATTAAATCATTAGGTAAGTACATTAATGGTAATAAGCTGATCAGTGGAGCTACAATCCTCGGTGATGGTGAGGTTGCCCTGATCCTTGATGCCAATACTTTGATGTAACGGGGGTGAATCATATGGCAGATAAGAAAATTGAAACAACACAGGACGAAACAAAACAGTATATCGTAGTTCAGATTGGAAGCGAGAAATATGGAATTGATATCCGATATGTAGATAATATTGTCCGTATGCAGAAGATTACACGAGTGCCAAAGGCTCAGGTGTACTTTAAGGGAATTATCAATCTTCGCGGTGAAATTGTGCCGGTAATGAGTATTCGTACGAAAATGGGACTGGATGAGGATGTAATTACCAATGCGTCCCGTATTATTATTTTGAAGCTTGAAGAAAAAGGTTCGCTTGGCGTTATTGTTGATCAGGTATGTGAGGTCGTAACTCTTTCACCGGATCAGATTGAAACAAATAACATCAATTCAAGTCATGTAAAAGATTCTTTTATCAACGGAATTGGTAAGAATGGAGATCAGTTGATTTCTCTTTTTGAGATTAATTCGATCGTTGAGGAGAAAGAGAACGCATAATTATCAATATAGTGAGGCATTGCCTCACTATATATGTTATTGGAGGAATGTATGAGTAATTTTTCACTGGATCATGTGAATGATATGTACATGGACGTGCTGAAAGAAATCGGCAATATTGGAGCCGGTAATGCAACCACTTCTTTGGCCAGTATGTTGAATGAACAGATCAACATGAATGTACCTAAGGTTGAATTGATGGAAGCATCTAAGCTGGGGTCGGCGATCTGTCCTGAGGATGAGATTATTGTCGGTATTTTCCTTGAAGTATCCAATGATATAACCGGAAGCATGATGTTTTTGATGAAGATGGATTCCGCACATTATCTCGTCAATAAACTGATGGGGAAAGATCCGGATAATCAGGAACCGTTTGATGAGATGGATCTTTCCGCAATGAAAGAGATTGGCAATATTATTGCAGGATCCTATTTGTCTGCATTGTCAGGAATGACAAATATGACGATTGCACCATCGGTTCCGCATATTGCGGTTGATATGGCGGCTGCAATCTTAAGCGTTCCTGCTATCCAATTTGGACAATATGGAAATAATGCATTGTTGATTGAAACGGAGTTTGGGGATGAATATATGATCAATGGCTATTTTATCTTAATGCCGGAAGAGGATTCCTATGCAAAAATCCTGTCATCTCTGGGAATTCAGCTGTAGGAGATAAGGGAATATGGGAGAAATGGTTAAGGTGGGAATGGCAGATCTTAATGTCGCCAAAGCCCCGGATTCGTTGACAACATTGGGACTTGGATCCTGTATCGGTCTGACTTTGTATGATCCGGTTACAAAAGTGGGCGGGATGGTACATTATATGCTGCCGGATAGTACCAAGTTGAAAAATAATACGAATATTGCTAAATTTGGAGATACCGGTATTCGTGAGTTATTAAAGCAGGTATTGGCTCATGGTGCTAATCAGCGTCGGCTTGTGGCCAAGATCGCCGGTGGGGCTTGCATGTTTGAGATGAGCGGACTTTCTTCGGTCGGACACGTTGGGGAACGAAATTCAGAAGAAGCCAGACTTGTTCTTCAAGAATTGAAGATTCCGCTTGTGGCACAGGATACCGGATTAAATTATGGAAGAACCGTTATTTTGGATTGCGAGACCGGTGATTTTACAATTAAGTCTGTGGGAAAACCGATTAAAGTAATTTAAAGGAATGAGACACGATGAAGACAAATAATGTTCCAGCACTGGTTATGCTTACAGCCGGGTTTGTTGATTGCGTGATGGCAATTCGCACAGGTCAGGAACTTGGCCCGTTTGTAAAGCAGCTGTTGATTATTTTACTTATTTTTTATGCACTTGGGTCGATCGTTAAAGTGATTCTTGATCGCAATTTCGGTGAGATGGACGATTTGGAAGAGGTGGATTTGGGCAAAAGTGTAGAACAACCGGAGTCTGATGATCAGACCGAGGAAGACAAAGATGAGCAGAGCGGTGAAGAACAAGAGGAAACACAGCAGGAGTAAGATCCTTCAAGAAGTATGATGCGGAGTGGGTTGAATGAAAACTGTGGACAGAGAAAAGCTTTGGGAGACATATCGTAAGAAACCGTCTCAGGAGCTAAGAGAACAATTAATAATTGAATATTCGCAGCTTGTGAAACTGGTGGCAGGTCGACTCAGTATGTATCTTGGATACAATGTTGATTATGACGATCTGGTCAGTTATGGAATTTTTGGATTGATTGATGCGATTGATAAGTTTGACCTGACAAAGAATGTTAAGTTTGAAACATATGCAAGTCTGCGTATTCGTGGGGCAATTCTGGATCAGATTCGTAAAATGGATTGGATCTGTCTCTTATACACATCTGACGCTGCCGACGATCTTACGCGTGTAGA